>CAJKSU010000096.1 GCA_905202605.1 uncultured Eubacteriales bacterium | reverse complement strand
CGATATTTTGGAAAATGACGGAACACTTTCCCGACTTTCTGCGTCTATATAAGTAACCGTATGTTTTTATCCCGCATGATCGACGCCGAAGGAGGAAGTTCCGTGAAAGCCCTGTTCTACGCCATACCGCTCTGTCTGGCTCTGCTCACCAGCTGCGCCCAGCCGCAATTGGCTGCCCCCGATCCCGATTCGGAGGGAACGCCGCTGATTGGAGAGCTTGACCAGCTGGAAACTGTCATCTATCGGGACTTTGACGAAACCTGGTACATAATGCAATCCGGCGACCGTGGCGTTTCGCAGGTAGAATCCGCCCTTTCTCAGCTGCGAGGGAAGGAATGCGAGGATCCCAACCTCACCGGCTGCTATGATTTCTCCTATATCGCCGGAAATACCACCCATGACCTTGTGTTTACCTCAGACGATCAAAGCGGCTATGCCTGCCTGGATGGACAGTGGTATCAGACCGCCGCCGGTGCGGAGCAGAGCCTTGTGAAGCTGCTGCTCGAAAAGGGCGATCCCATCCCCAAGGAGCAGTGGATCCACACCCCGGCCTTTGTGACGCTGGATGTGCTGCTGCGCAATAACAAGGAGCTGTCTGCCGTAGAACAGACCGTATGCTATACCGATGCCCCCTATGCCTATTCCGCGGATATTCCCATGGAAACGCTCATCAAAAGCGGCACTCTGCCGGAGCTGGCCGGTTTTACCAGCTGCTACAGTCTGGGACAGTATCAGGCAAACGGCACGCTCTGGAGCTATACCGCAGGGTGGCACTATGAAAGCGACAATCCAGCAGAATATCAGCAGCTGACCCTGACCATCTGGGCAGAAAAACCCGACGATCCAGAGAAAACCGACGGCATGCTGCTGTTTGAACCAAGCCAGCTCACAAAAACCGAGCTGATCGATCCCCACGGGCAATCCGTTCGGGTCTATGGCGACGGCACCATGGACAGCCGCGTTTCCCGGCTGATCTTCACGCTGCCCAGCGGCGCATACTGCCAGCTCATTGCCTCTCACACCGTCGCCCCCGACGACACCATGGCTATTCTGCGGAGCCTGATCCAGACCGGCTTTGACCCGGTGGCTTACGCCGCCCAGCCGCTGCCGGATTCCGCCGAGGAAAGTGCATCCTGACCGATTCTATCCACGATGCCGGAGACAGAGCCGCCCGCTCCGTCTCCGGCATGCAGCATTTCTGCTTCCCTTACTCGCTGAAGGGCAGCACTGGATTTAACGCATAAATATTCCGCCGATCCAGCTGATCCTTGAGCACCTCCATGGCTTCCCCAAATCGCTGGAAATGCACCACCTCTCTGGCGCGCAGGAACTTGATCACGTCGTTGACATCCGGGTCATCGGACAGTAGCAGAATGTTGTCGTAGGTGGCTCGTGCCTTTTGCTCTGCTGCCATGTCCTCCGTGAGATCCGCCACCGGATCGCCCTTGGAGGCCATGCTGGCGGCGTTCCACGGGGAGCCGGAGGCCGCCGTGGGATATACGCCCACCCCGTGATCTACAAAGTATGAGGAAAAAGCGCTGTCCTCCAACTGGCTGTCCTTTAAATTCCGGGTCAACTGGTGTACCAGCGTTCCAATCATTTCAAGATGGCCCAGTTCTTCCGTCCCAATATCTGTCAGCAGTGCTTTCAGCTTGGCGTCCGGCATGCTGTACCGCTGGGACAGATAGCGGAGGGATGCGCCCAGCTCGCCGTCCGGACCGCCATACTGGGTAATGATGATACTTGCCAGCTTGGGATTGGGCTTTCGGATATGAATGGGGTACTGGAGCCGCTTTTCATAGACAAACATGGGCTACACCTCCTTCTTCGTGGCGGCGGCGGTTTCAGTGCCGGCCTTCTGGATATCCCATGGCCATGGATCCATGGCCCAGTCGCTGCCGTCACTGGCAGTAAGCTGTAATGGGCCATAGCGCCGCTCATATTCCGCCATGCCCTCGCCATAGCACTTATTGTACTTCATAAACAGCTGCTGCGCCTCCTGATCGTCCCCGTGAGTATCAAGATACAGCCCCAGCTCCTGCACCGCAAACCCCAGCGCCATCAGCTCCTGCAGCGGCGTGGGCGTTCCCTCCGGATCGTTGATCATGCCCCGATAGGGAAGATCCAGTCCCGGAAACAGCGTGCCCCGTGCCAGCGCTTTGTCGGCCTGATAGCTGCCGTCGGTATTCCGCTGTACCGGAACGTAGGGAACCGCCAGCATGCCGCACTGGGGCAGGATTCCGGTGGTTGCCGGGTTACAGGGGGTATTCATCCTATTCTGATCCAATTTATGATGCCTCCTTCTGCTGATTTCATGGCATTCTATGCCCGTAGGCAAAAAACTGTTCGGATTATGGCTTTTCACAGGGGATATTCTGTGCTATAATAAAAATCTAATCAATCCGATGTGGGATAATCGCCCGCCCATTTTAGAAAGGAATCCGACACGTATGGCTTCAAACGAGAAAAAAAAGCCCGAATTTTCCGCCCGCTCCGCCGACCCCAATGTGATGACCAGTACGGATATGTCCTTTGTCCGGAAGCACTGGTACGTGGGCGTGAAAACGCTGGCGCTGTATATGATTTATGCTATTCTTATCAGCTCCTTTTCTGTCCCGCTTTGGATACACTTGTCTATATCTATTATCTTATTGATCCTATGGGTCTATTTCGACTATACGGACATCTATAAGCTGGCCATGCGGGACTACAATGTGGTAAAATACGGCTACATCGAGTATAATCCCCGGCGTGGACTGCGAACCGGCCTGCTGGCGCAGCTCCCCGGTCTGGTCTGTGTGCTTCTTATGTGTGTTGTTTCTCTGGGATCAGGTACATGGTCGGGTATTTTTGGAATACTTTGGCTGGTATTTTATTCCCCTTTTGCTACGTTCATTGGAATGATTCAAAGAACCATCAACACCTCAATCTGGGGCTATGCGCCTTTTTATCTGATCCCCATGGTGTTTCAGCCCGTCATTGGCTATCTCGCGTACAAGAACGGCTACAACAACAAGGGCATTTTCTATAAGCTCATCTATAAATCCCGCGATAAGGATAAGCGCCTGCGCTGAGGCATAACCGGAAAGCACCCTCATAGATTTTATGGGGGTGTTTTTATGAAGCACGGGGAAGCAAGATTTTTATCCTGTATGTATGTTCTGTCTCTGGCGCTGCTGGCGGCCTTTGCGTTTCGCGGCGTCCGGCAGAGCAGAGGCGTATCCGGGGAGGCTGCCATTCCCCGGACGATTATTCTGGACGCCGGTCACGGCGGTGCGGACGGCGGTGCATCCGGTGCAGACGGCACGCGGGAATGCGATTTGAATCTGTCCATCACCCTGAAAACTGACGCGGTTCTGGGGCTGCTGGGGGAAAAGACCCTCCTGACCCGGAGCAGCGATACCGACCTCGCTTCCCCGGAGGCAAAGTCCATCTCACAGAAGAAGGTCACAGACATCCGCAGCCGGACTGCGCTGGTCAACGACTGCGCTCATGGGCTTCTCATCAGCATCCACGGCAACACCTATCCCCAGCAGCAGTATCACGGGGCGCAAATCTTTTACAACGCTCAGAGTGGCGCAAAGTCGCTGGGGGAAACTATGCAGCTGGCACTGAAAACCAATGTGGATCCGGAAAACAGCCGCATGGCAAAGGCCATTTCTCCGGACGTATATCTCATGAACCATGTGACGCAGCCCGCTATTCTGGTGGAATGCGGCTTTCTCAGCAATCCTTCAGAGCTGTTGCGGCTTCAGGATTCGAGCTATCAGTCAAGGCTTGCGGTTACCATTGCCGTTACGGCGGCAAATCACCTGTCGGAAGCTGATTCCGACACCGTTTTGAGGACGTATTATGAAAGAAAAAACAGTTTTTTACTGCACCTCCTGCGGCAATGAAACCATGAAGTGGCAGGGGAGATGCCCTGCCTGCGGACAGTGGAACACCATTGTTGAGCATAAGGCCGCCCCCAAGCCCAAGGGCGTATCCCGTGCCGCCGTTTCCTCCGGCGGCGTGAGGCGCAATGCACGCCCGCTGATGGAGCTGGACACCACCGACGAGGTGCGCTTTTCCACAGGCATGTCGGAGCTGGATCGGGTGTTGGGCGGCGGTGCGGTCCGCGGCTCGCTGGTGCTGGTGGGCGGCGCCCCCGGCATCGGAAAGTCCACGCTTCTGCTCCAGCTGTGCGACTATGTTTCCCACAGTCTGAAGGTGCTCTATGTCTCCGGCGAGGAATCGGAAACCCAGCTGAAAATGCGTGCGGTGCGTCTGGGCGTAACCGGTCAGGGGCTTTATGTCCTGTCGGAAACCTCCATGGAGGATATTCTTGTGTCCGTGGAGGAGCTTACTCCCGATGTGCTGGTCGTCGATTCCATCCAGACCCTCTACACGCAGGATGGGACCTCCGCCCCCGGCAGCATCACCCAGGTCAAGGAATGCACCATGACCCTGATGCACCTTGCCAAGGCACAGGGCATTACGGTCTTTGTGGTGGGACATATCAACAAGGAAGGCTCCATTGCCGGCCCCAAGGTGCTGGAGCACATGGTAGACTGCGTACTCTACTTTGAAGGAGATCGAAACACCTCCTATCGGCTGCTCAGCGCCGCAAAGAACCGCTTTGGCTCCACCAATGAGCTGGGCGTCTTTGATATGCACGAAAGCGGCCTGCAGGAGGTGGAGAATCCTTCGGAAATGCTGTTGTCCGGCCGTCCCCTGAATGCCCCCGGCACCTGCGTGGCCTGCGCCATGGAGGGGACTCGCCCCATTCTGGCGGAGATTCAGGCGCTGGTGGTATCCTCCAGCTTCAATGTGCCCCGCAGAACCACCGACGGCTTTGATTTTAACCGGGCAACGCTGCTGATGGCGGTGCTGGACAAGCGGGGCGGCATGCGGCTTTCCTCCTGCGACGGCTATATCAACGTCATCGGCGGTCTGAGCCTGTCGGAACCGGCTGCGGATCTTCCTCTGGTGTTGGCGCTGGCCTCCAGCTATCGGGACAAGGCCATCGCCAACAATGTCGCCGCCATCGGCGAGGTGGGACTGACCGGCGAAATTCGCGCCGTCAACAACCTCTCCCTGCGGCTGGGGGAGCTGAACCGTCTGGGCTTTACCCGTGTACTGATCCCCCATCAGGGGAGCGCCAAGGTGCTGCCCCCGGAGGGCATGACCGTGGTTCGGGTAAAGAATATCCGTCAGGCCATTGACGAAGCATTGGAGGCGTAAGCCATGTCCCATCGCATTATGATCGTAGAGGATGACCCGGTGATTGCTGGGGCCATGGAGCAGTATATCTCCGGCTGGGGGCATCAGGTACACCGGACGCGCAATTTACAGGATGTTATGCCGGAGTTTGCGGAATTTCAGCCCCAGCTGGTGCTGCTGGACATCTCCCTGCCGTTCTTTGACGGCTATCACTGGTGTCAGGAGATCCGAAAAATCTCTCAGGTTCCGGTGATCTTCATTTCCTCTGCCTCGGAGAATCTCAATATCATCATGGCGATAAATATGGGCGGCGACGATTTTATCGCAAAGCCCTTTGATCTCAGCGTTCTCATGGCAAAAATTCAGGCGCTTCTCCGCCGCAGCTATGACTTTTCTCCGGCGCCCCCGCAGCCTCAGGCTCACGGCGCCACGCTGAACACCGGCGACGCCAGCCTGCAATATCAGGGCAGACGTATTGAACTGAGCAAGAATGAATATCGAATTCTGGAGGCATTGATGGAACGCACCGGAACCGTGGTCAGCCGGGACAGCCTCATGGAAAAGCTCTGGGAGACAGACTGTTATGTAGACGAAAACACCCTGACCGTCAACATCGGGCGGCTCCGGAAAAAGCTCGCCGCCGCCGGACTGACGGATTTCATCGTCACAAAAAAAGGCATGGGATATCTGATCTCCTAGGAGGAAGGGCATGTTCATTTCATTTCTGCGGCAATACCGCGTGACGCTGATCTCTGCCGGATTTCTCTATGCCATTACGACGCTGGTGCTGCTGTTTTCCGGCATTCCGTTCGCTCCGGTGCTCTATGCGCTGGGGCTGGGCGTTGTATTTCTGCTTTTGCTGCTGGGGGTGGAGTGGATCCGGTTCTACCGCCGCCATCGGCTCCTGCGGGAGCTGGATATTCGGAACAGTCTGGAGCATCTTCCGCACCCCGACAGCATCGTTGAGCAGGACTATCAGGCGCTGCTTTCCCAGCTGTACGCACAGAAGGTTCAGCTGTCCGATGAGGCACAGCGCCGCTATGCGGATACGCTGGATTATTTCACCCTTTGGGCGCACCAGATCAAAACCCCGATCTCCGCTATGGATCTTCTATTACAGGCTCAGCCCGGCGACGGAAACGGTGAATTAAAGGGTGAGCTGTTCAAGGTGCAGCAATACGTCTCCATGGCGCTGAATTATCTCCGGATGGGGGAGGGGATCTCCGACTTTGTGATTCGGGAGTACCCGCTGGACAACATTCTGCGCACGGCGATCCACGCCTATGCCGGGCAGTTTATCCGTGCCAAGGTGCGCCTCAACTTTACGCCCACGGAATATACGGTGCTGACGGATGAAAAATGGCTGGGATTCGTGATTGAACAGCTGCTGTCCAACTGCCTAAAATACGCCCCCGGCGGCTGCGTCACCATTCAAATGGAAGGGGAGGGGCAGCTGATGATTCAGGACAACGGCATCGGCATTGCTCCGGCTGACCTGCCCCGCGTCTTTGAAAAGGGCTACACCGGCCTGAATGGGCGCCGGGATCGGAAAACCACCGGAATCGGCCTGTATCTCTGCCATGAAATTCTCAGCCGTCTGGGGCATACCATTTCCATCACCTCCACGCCGGGGCAGGGGACACGGGTATGTGTGGATCTGACTCGGCAGGAGATCGGGATCGAGTAGAAATCAGGGGAACCTCTCAAATAACCCTCTTGTCACCAAAATTGACATTCCCCCTTGCAGCGGGAACCTTGAGCGCATCGAATCAGTCTCCCCTGTAAGGGGAAATGAGCAGCAGCCCAGAGGGGTTTATCCGTACAGCAGTCCATAGCCTCCCCAGCCGGGGAGGTTTTTCCTGTTTTCCAAAGAAATTTTCAGTTCCCCCTTGACATTTTTCCGAAAGCGTGTATACTAAACAATAGATTATGAATGATAAGCAATTGTTTACTGGAGGTGATGCAATGACCCAGCGTGAACGTCAGATTCTGCGGTGGATCGAGGAAAATCCCATGATCTCGCAGCAGGAGCTGGCTGAAAAGGCGGGGATCACCCGCTCCTCTGTGGCAGTCCACATTTCCAACCTCACGAAAAAGGGCTTCATTGCAGGAAAGGGTTATGTCCTCCGCTCCGGCACCTATGTGGTGGTGGTGGGCGGCGTCAATATGGACATTGGCGGAAAGAGCTACAGCCCCCTGATCCCTGCGGATTCCAACCCCGGCACCGTCACCATGAGCGTAGGCGGCGTTGGTCGGAACATTGCCCACAACATCAGCCTTCTGGGCATGGACGCTCGGATGCTCAGTGCCGTGGGCGCTGACCTCTACGGCGAGAAGATCGCCGCCACCTGTACCGCCTGCGGTCTGGATTTCAGCCGCGTGCGCACGGTTCCCGGCGCTTCCACCTCCACGTATCTCTATCTGGGCGGCCCGGACGGCGACATGGCGCTGGCAGTCAGCGACATGGAGATTGCCAAACAGATCTCTCCCTCTTATCTCGAAAAGAACCTGAACCTGCTCAACGGCGCACAGCTGGTGGTGGTGGACGCCAACATTCCCAGAGAATCCATTGAGTTCATCGCCGAGCATGTGACCGTCCCGATTTTTGCGGACCCGGTTTCCGTCACCAAGGCGGAAAAGCTCAAGGACGTACTGGGGAAGCTTCACACCCTAAAGCCCAACCGGCTGGAAGCGGAGCTGCTCTCCGGTATCTCCATCCAGAACGACGATGATCTCCGCCGGGCTGCAAAGGCTCTGCTGAACACAGGACTGCACCGGGTCTTCATCTCTCTGGGTACCCGCGGCGTACTGGCTGCCGATCACAACGAAATGCTGGAGCTGCCCTGTTATCCCGTTCAGGTGAACAACGCCACCGGGGCAGGGGACGCCTTTGTGGCAGGTCTGGTCTGGGCTTATCTTCAGGGCAGTGACCTGAGAACGTCCACCATGGCCGGTTCCGCGGCCTCTTCCATCTCCATCGAGGGGACGGAAACCATCAATGAAGCACTATCCGAAGAAGCTTTGATCGCACGAATGAATATAAATTTGGAGGTAACATTATGAACATGAATCGTTTTCTCGACGTAAACCCCGAAGTTGCTGCCGCTGTTGCAGCCGGTAAGCCCGTTGTCGCGCTGGAGTCCACCATCATCTCCCACGGCATGCCCTATCCCCAGAATGTGGAGACTGCTCTGAACGTAGAGAAGATCATCCGTGAGAATGGTGCAGTTCCCGCTACCATTGCCATCATCGGCGGTCGGCTCAAGGCCGGTCTGACCCCTGAGGAGATCGAGTATTTCGGCAAGAAGGGGCAGGCTATCGCCAAGGCAAGCCGCCGCGACCTGGCTGCTCTGGTTGCCCGCGGTGAGGACGGCGCTACCACCGTTACCACCACCATGATGATCGCCCACATGGCTGGCATCAAGATCTTCGCCACTGGCGGCATCGGCGGCGTACACCGTGGCGCTGAGACTACCATGGATATCTCCGCTGATCTGGAGGAGCTGGCAAACACCCCCGTTATGGTCGTCTGCGCCGGCGCAAAGTCCATTCTGGATCTGGGTCTGACTCTGGAGTATCTGGAGACTCACGGCGTTCCCGTCATCGGCTACGGCACCGACGAGCTGCCCGCCTTCTACACCCGGAAGTCCGGCTTCGGCGTGGACTACCGCATGGACACCCCCGCAGAGCTGGCGAAAACCTTCCACGTACAGCAGGAGCTGGGCCTCAAGGGCGGCATGCTGGTCACCAACCCCATCCCGGAGGAGTACTCCATGGATCCCGCTGTGATCAACGGCGCCATCGATCAGGCCATCGCTGAGGCCAAGGAGCAGGGCATCCACGGCAAGGCAACCACGCCTTTCCTGCTGGCTAAGGTCAAGGAGCTGACCGGCGGCGACAGCCTGGATTCCAACATTCAGCTGGTTTACAACAACGCTGCGCTGGCGGCAAAGACCGCCTGCGAGCTGTGCAAGATGGACTAAGATGTGATAAAATGAGAGGGACAACCGCCTGGTTGCCCCTCTTTTTCTGCTTCTGGTTGCTTGAACATACGCCGCCACAATCCAAAATAGCACGGCTATCAATGATTTCCGCCGCCGTTCGCTATAAATTGCATGATTTGTTGACCCCAATTTTTTTTCGGAGTTGCCAGCTTGATCGTTGTGCTGTGCTGATACATGCTGATTGTTATGCGCTCTTGCTGATATTCTGTATTTAAATTTATCTTCGCAATATCGGAGCACGCAATCTTTTTGTATTCCTTCATAAAGTAATCCATATCATACACTCCATCAACCGTCTTAAACCCTACATCCTCGTTTTCGTCAACCAAAATACTAGTCGACGGAATATCCTGAAATACTTTAACAATTTCCATGAAGCTATACTCGCGGTTTGAAGTATATTCCATCACCCATATTGCGTTTTCTCCATCGTAATATTTCGCACTTTTCTGAACAAAACTCAGTTGAATCTGATCTTTCATGCCCATCCCTCCACTTTCCTCTGTAATTTTTACAATTTAGCAATTCAATCTATATTTTCCAATTCCATTTTACCCTACACATTTCTGCTTGTCAAACCATAATTCACAAAAACCAAACAGATTTCGTCCCCAACCTTACAAAACTGTAAGCTTTCCCGCCCAAACTGTA
>CAJKSU010000095.1 GCA_905202605.1 uncultured Eubacteriales bacterium | reverse complement strand
GCAAAGCCATAGTCCAGCAGCGCCTTTGCGGATTCAAACCGATCCGTTGAGCTTTCGCAGTGCATCACCGCAGCAATCAGCTCCATGCCGTCCCGCTCTGCGGTGGCGGACATGCAGTACCCTGCCGAGGAGGTATAGCCCGTTTTCAGTCCCGTGGTTCCCTGATAAAACCGCACCAGCTTATTGGTATTGCTGAGTCCAAAGGCTCCATCCCGTATGGTGTCCATCCAGATGGTGGTGTATTCCCGAATTTCGTCGTGCCTGAGCAGCGCACGGGACATAATGGCAATATCCCTCGCAGTGGTATAGTGGACGTCTGCCCCCGCTTCGTCATCCAGCCCCGTGCAGTTGGCAAAGTGGGTATGCTCCATGCCCAGCTCCGCCGCTCGCTGATTCATCTTCTCCACAAAGCCGCTTTCGCTTCCCGCCACTGCCTCCGCCAGCGCCGTAGCGCAGTCGTTGGCAGAGGATACCACCACGCATTTTACCATCTCCCGCAGCGGCATCTGCTCCCCCTCTTCCAAATAGACCTGACTGCCGCCCTTTGCCGCTGCAGCCGCCGAGGCAGTGACCATATCGTCCCAGCCCAGCTGACCCCGCTCTACCGCCTCCATCACCAGCAGCAGCGTCATGACCTTGGTGACGCTGGCAGGCGCCAGCGTCTCGTCTGCATTCTTCTCATAGAGTACCGTTCCCGTGGCGCTGTCCATGAGCAGGCAGCTGGGCGCGGGAACCTCCGGTGCCGCAAAGCAGCTGCCCGTCAGCAATATCGCAGTCAGAATCCATAATAGTCCCTTTTTCAGCATAGGTATGTCCCTCCATTCTGTCGGTCAAGCCTATGCGCGCACTTCCCCCGCTATGCAAAAAATCCCTGCCGCAGCAGGTTGCCGCTGCGGCAGGGATTTCCTTATCCGTTTTTTTCTACATAGACGATGCCATAAGCGCCGGGGCCAATGTGTGCGCCGATCACCGGTCCCAGAGAATAAATCTGTTCCGGCGGAGCGCCCGCATCTCCCAGCCGCTCCATCAGCTCCAGTGTGTTGTCCTTTGACCCGGAATATACGCCGTAAACCGGATAGTCCGGGTCGGCAGGGTTCGTCTCCAGCAGCGCCTGCATTTCCTTCATGGCTCGTGCCTTTCCCATGCACTTTCCTGCCACTTCAACACCACCGTTTTTCCCAATGGTCACCACCGGCTTGATTCTGGCCAATGTCCCCAAGGAAGCCGCCGCTCGCCCCAGCCGTCCGCCCTTTCGGAGATATTCCAGCGTATCGAGTCCCGCATAGACCCGAACACGTCCCCGAAGCCGCTCCAGTGCCGCTACGATCTGCTCCGCGGTCTTTCCCTGATCCCGGAGTGCCGCAGCATGAAGCACCAGCAGCTTCTGGCACAGGGTCGCCGTCCGGCTGTCTACGACGAATACGTGATTGTACTCTCCCAGCCCCTTGACCACATTGGCGGTCTGATAGGTGCCGCTGAGCGCCGAGGCGATGGAGATATATACGACCTCATCCCCCTTTTTTCGGGCGTCCTCAAACAGTGCCTCAAACTCCGACGGCGCGGGCTGAGAGGTTTTTGGGAAGATCTTCGCCGCCTCCAGCAACCGGAAAAAGTCCGCCTTGTTGAACTGCTGATTGGCGCTGTAAATTCGCCCGTCGATGGTCAGTCCCAGCGGAACCAGCTCAATGTGATATTGTGAAAATTCCTCCGGCTCCAGGTCCGCCCCGGAATCCGTTACGATCCGAATACTCATATGGTTCCTTTCTGCTGCCGCCGGTTCAGCTCCTGCTGTACCAGCGTATTGATGGCTGTCAGCTGCTGCGTCAGTTGCTGCGCTTCCGTTTCTCCGATGCCCTGCACCACCGCATTGATCAGCTCCCGACTCTGCCGATGGCTGCTTTGATACGCCGCCGCCCCGGCCTCCGTCAGGAACAGATGGATCTGACGCCGATCCGTTTCACTGCGGCACCGCCGCAGATAGCCCTGCTTTTCCAGAGAGCCAAGGAGCAGGTTCATCTGGCTTTTGCGCATATTGGTCTTTTCGCACAGCTCCGTTGCCGTTATGGGATGATTCGGCTCTTCCTGCTGCCGGTACAGCAGCAAATTGGATACCACCGCTTCGTTAAAGGTCAGCCCGCTGACCATCCTGCGGCTCCAGATTGCCGCCGCCAGCTCCAGCCATGCCCGGAGCAGAGCTTCTCCAGTGTCCAGTTCCATGTCGCCCCTCCATTTGGTTCATAAAATGAACGAATTGCATCATACCGCATTTGGGGGCGTTTGTCAAGGGTCAAAACATTTCTCTTGCCCTTCATCTGCGTTTTGGCTCCCATAAAATTGACCCGCTGCATCCCGCAGCGGGTCAGTCATTTCTATTTCCTTCACGGCCTCAAATACAGCGCCGCATCCTCCGGGATCTCCACCAGATTGGGCTTTCCCTTCATTGCGGCATGGACATCCTTGGTGATCTCCCAGCGCATCAGGCTCTTGCCGCCCTCCAGCCGAATCATCAGGATATCGGAGAATGCGCCGTCGATCTCCTCCGCCACGGTATACCGGAAGCACCGGGGGCCGGGCTGCTGAGCCGGGCGCATTTTTCTTGCCCGGATGCCCAGATGGGTCACGCCCTCCGGCAGCTCCGTTTCCGGCAGCGGCAGGGACAGCCCCCACTCCGGCACGCAGGCGGTTCCCTCTGCGTATTCGGCAGCCGCTACGTTCTTGCAGCCCGTCAGCACCGCTGCCGTACAGGTCACCGGCTGACGGAACAGCTGCCACTTGTCCCCGATCACGTCAATGGCGCCGTCCCGGTAGACCGCAATGCGGTCCGAGATACGGTAGACCTCGTCCCGGTCATGGGACACGAACAGTACCGTTCCCTCATATTCCCGCAGAGTGCTCAGCAGCTCCCGCTCCAGCTCCCACCGGAGGTAGGAGTCCAGCGCCGAAAATGGCTCGTCCAGCATCAGGATCCCCGGGCTGCCAATGAGCATCCGTGCCAGTGCGCAGCGCTGCTTCTGTCCGCCGGACAGCTGACCGGGAGTATGCTTCTCCAGCCCTTCCAGATGGAACTTCCGGACATACTCCGCCGCCAGCGCCGCCTTTTCCTCCCTGCTTTTCTTTTCCCGGAGGCCGCAGAGGATATTCTCCTCCACCGTCATATTGGGGAACAGCGCATAGTTCTGAAACAACAGTCCCACCTGACGCTGCTGAGGCGGCAGATTGATCTTCTTTTCGGAATCAAATACTGTCACACCGTTTAATACGATGCGTCCGGAATCCGGGGTTTCAATCCCCGCAATGCACCGGAGGGTCATGCTCTTTCCGCAGCCGGAGCCGCCCAGCAGCGCCAGAACACCGCTGTCCTGCCCAAACGCCACATCCAGCCGGAAGCTGCCCAGATTCTTCTTGATATTCACTTCTATGGACACGGGTTCACCACCGATTCTGCTTCCGGTTTTTGCCGCCGGACAAATAGTTGATTGCCATGATGATCACCAGTGCGATCACCAGCATAATGACCACCCACACGCCTGCGGTGGCATAGTCGCCGTCCTTGATAACATTGGCTATTTTCTGAGAAATGGTGCCGGTTTTTCCGGCGATATTGCCCGCCAGCATGGCAGTTGCACCATATTCGCCCAGCGCACGGGCAAAGGTCAAAACTGTGCCGGAGGCTACGCCCGGCCCCGCAGCAGGCATGACCACCCGCCAGAAGATGGTGCGTTCCTTCATGCCAAGCGTTCTTGCGGCATAAACGAGATCCGGATCCACCTGCTCAAAGGCTGCCCGCGCATTTCGGTACATCAGCGGGAACGCAATCACCGATGCAGCAATGATACAGCCTAGCCATGTCTGCACTACCTTAATGCCCATCTCTTCATAGAGAAACGCGCCGATCGGACGCCGCAGGGAAAACAGCAGAAGCAGAAAGAAACCCGCCACAGTGGGCGCCATGACCATGGGCAGCGTCAAAATGCCGTCCACCACAGCCCGTGCCTTGGGTCCAAGCTTTAACACCTTCCGCGCCGCAAGCAGCCCCAGAAAAAAGCAGATTACCGTTGCTACAACGCCGGTTTTCAGTGAGATCCAGAAGGGACTCCAGTCAAAGCTTTTGACCATATCAATGATATTCTGCAAAGAAAGTCCTCCTTCAGGCAGCCTTACTGCCCTGAAATGCAGGGTGCTCCTGCTCCAAGTTTATCATGAATGCCCTCCGTCTGCAAGAGACAGAAAAAATCCGGAGCAGGCACTCCAAGCCGGAAATGCCTGCCCCGGTTTCATCCTTACTTATTTACGATGAAGCAGTACTCCTCGTAAGCCTTCAGGCACTGCTCCGTCTGGAGGAACTCCAGAAAATCAGCAGCAGCGGCGCTTTCCGCCTCGTCCGCCTCAGGGTTCTTTACCAGGCAAACCGGATAGGTGATGTTGCCGGTCAGGGTGCCGTCATCCTGTGCGAGGATGGTCAGGTCATCCCGATGGTTGTAGTAGTCGGAGTAGTAGATGGCAGCAACCTCTACTGCGCCCTCAGCAGCCTTCGCCGCAGCAACCTCAACGTCATCTGCCTCGTCGATCTCGATGCCGCCCAGAGCGGTGGAGATTTCCTCGGTGGTGATGGACGCAGGATCATCGTTCTCAGGCAGAACGCCCAGCGCAATCAGCGCGATACGGCTGTACTTGCCAACGGGAACGCTGCCGCCGCAGAGCGCCATGGATTTTGCCTGTGCAATGGTTTCCCAGCCGGTCACAGCCGTCTCGGTATCCTTGCCCTTTACCAGGCACAGTTCATTTGCCAGCAGGTTTACAATAGAACCATCCACAACCATGCCGTCCGTCTCGTCCAGCGTAGTAACCTGAGCCTTACCGGCAGAGAAGAACAGGTCATGGCCGATGCCGCCAGCCTCCTCGATGCCGGAGAGCAGCTTACCGGAGGAACCGGTGTTGTACTCAATGGTAACGTTGGGCTGCTGCTCTTTGTAGGCGGGAATGATCACGTCAGCAAACACAGCCTCCAGAGAAGCGGCAATGTCGATGTAAACGGTCGTCTCCGCCAGCTGCTCAGCGGGAGCAGTCTCCTCAGCAGCAGATGCCTCAACCATGGAAGCTGCTTCCTCAGGAGTGGATGCCTCAGGGGCAGCAGCAGGCTCTTTGGACGGAGCAGCGGTTTCAGTTTCGGCAGCAGCAGTCTCAGCCGGAGCAGCGGATGCAGAAGATGCAGCGCTGTCGCCGCAGGCGCACAGGCCCAGAACCATGCTCAGGCACAGCCCCAGAGCAAGAACGGATTTTTTCACAGAGCATTCCTCCAATTTGTTTGTTACTACAACAGATTGTAACAGGATTTTTCCGGAATGTCCAATTACAAGATACAATGCAGATTATATTTTCCATAGGTAATCACCTTTGATATGATATCCAACTACAAAGGGCAGCCGCCACAGCGACTGCCCTTTGTATGCATAGGATTGTATGGAAGGAATGAACCTGTATCGTTTACTTTGCCAGATAGCGGTCTACCGCCGCCTGATTGATTTCCTCCATGGTGTGAATGCCCATGCCCTCCAGAGCGGTGCAGTAGTTATCCCACTCCGCGTCGATGTCCAGCTGACCGGTGATGAACTTCAGGCGCATCTCGGTCTGATACGTCTCGATATCGCTCTGCAGGTCGGCCTTATGCTGGGACTCCTCGGTGGTATAGCTGAGCCAGCGCTCGTTGGGCATTGTCTCGTCGCTGCTGTCATAGGCCTCTACCCATGTGGGAACCGCTGCCTTCTGAGCGTCGGTATAGGTCATTTCCTGTACGGACAGATCGGTGAGACAGGGGAAGCCGGGGTTGATGTACAGGCTCTGGCACAGCTGCCAGTCAAAGCCCTGGGGATTGTTGAGAATGAGATCGGTGAACTGCGGCTCGCCGTTCTCCATGGTGTAGGTCTGGCCCTCAATGCCGTAGTTGGCCAGCATATGACCTTCCTCGGAGAACAGGTAGTCCATATACTGAATGGCCAGCTTAGGATCGGAGCACTGGGTGGAGATAGACAGGGAAAACTTATCCGCAGCCTTTACGCCGATGAAGCCGGTGTCCAGACGGTCGCCCTCATTGAGACGGATCTGACCCATGGGCTGGAGGTCAAAGCCGGGGGTGTTGGTGCTGTTTAAGTAACCGGCAATTGCCGCAACGTCTTCCTTGAAGATGCCGCCCATGTCGTTGAAAACCACGTCCTGAGGCGGCTTGGTGTCGGACTCATTATAGGTTACAAAGTCCACGCTGATGTAGCCCTTCTGATAATACTCATGGAGCTTTTTCAGGTAATCCCGATAGTTGTCGGTCAGCGCGCCGGGCTGGATCTTACCATCCACCAGCCGATCGTTAGCCCCATAGGCCACCTCCAGCAGGTCGCACTTGCCCTCGGACAGCACCACCAGACTGTCGGTAAGACCGAGATTCTTAAATGCGTCCAGAACGGCATCCAGCTCGGGCACGGTCTTGGGGATGCTGAGGCCGGTTTTGTCCAGAATGTCCTGACGGATCCAGAAGCCCTGATCGGTGTAGTAGTAATCGGTGTACATACCGATGAGCGCGGGAACCTGCCCCTCGTCGTTGACCAGATTCTTATAGATGTTGGGGTCGGAATTGATGATATTATAGTAGTTAACGGAATACTCGTCGATCAGGGGCAGCAAATCCATGATGACATCGTCCTCAATGGCCTTTGCACCGCCGCCGGTGTACTGAATGGTAGCGTTCTGCACCATGTCGGTGAGATCACCGGAGGCACAGCGGAGCATAAAGTCGTCGGCTGCGGTCTCGGTGCTGACGGCGGAAATCTCCAGCTTGACGCCGGTGACTTCTGCAAGCTTTTCAAACATGGCAGCATCGGAGGGCTCGGAAATTTCCGACAGGAACGGGGGCCATGACTGCCAATAGGTCAGGGTGGTTTCTTCCTCTACCAGGGGATAGGTCACTTCGGGGCGATCCGACGTCGTTTCGGCAGAGGAATCGTCAGGGGTGGAAGCTTCGTCCGGCGTGGATGCCGGATCGGGGGCTTGGGTGGGAGCAGACTGAGCAGTCTCCTGGGGCTGAGAAGCGGATGCGGCTCCCTGGTCAGAAGTGCCGCCGCCACCGCAGCCCGCCAGCATGGCGGAAAGCATGGTCAGTGCGATCAGCAGGGAAACAATTCTCTTTTTCATTCAAATAACCTCCTTGTTCATATTTTAGGTCAACACCAGCATATCGGATTTTCCCCCTTGTTGCAATTCTCAAAATCCAAAATCAGTATTCAAAAAACATGTTTTGTATACAAATTATCATATATTTCCCCGACTCTCTTACTGGTGCAATTTTTCTCCTTCCCTTTTTCGGGAAAACGTTGTATTGTATAAGCGTGAATTCTGTCAGGAACAACGGAGGAACTACATCCATGAAAACCATCTTAACCACAACCGATCCCCAGCGCCTCGGGTCGCTGAAGCAGCATTTCGAAGCTGTATTCGGTCAGATGCCACAGCGGATATTTTCCGCTCCGGGCCGTACTGAGATCTGCGGCAACCATACCGATCACCAGCGGGGCCGCGTTCTGGCCGCTGCCGTAAATCTGGACGCTCTGGCTGCCGTTTCGGAAAACAACACCACGCTCCTTCGGGTACAGTCCGAAGGCTATCCCATGTATCAGGTGGAGCTTTCCGATCTCTCCATCCGCAAGGATGAGGAAAACACCACTCCCGCACTGATCCGCGGCGTTGCCGCAAGGTTCCATGAAATGGGCTGCCCCCTCCGGGGGCTGGACATCTATGTGACCTCTCAAGTGCTCCCCGGTTCGGGTCTCAGCTCCTCCGCCGCCTTTGAGGTGCTGATCGGGACGGTGCTGAACGGTCTGTTCTTTGACGAGAAGGCCACCCCCGCCCAAATCGCACAGATTGCTCAGTACGCCGAGAATGTCTATTTTGGAAAACCCAGCGGTCTGATGGATCAGATGGCATCCTCCGTGGGCAATCTGGTGGAGATTGACTTCTCCGACGCCGAGCATCCGGTGATCACCCCGCTGGATTTCGACTTTTCCGCCACCGGCTATGCCCTCTGCATCATTGACAGCCGTGCCAGCCATGCCGACCTCACCGACGAATACGCTGCCATTCCCAACGAAATGTGTGCGGTAGCCGGGTACTTCGGGAAGGAAGTGCTCTCTCAGGTGCCGGAGCAGGAATTCTATGCCGCCCTCCCCGCCCTGCGGATGCAGTGCGGAGATCGTGCCGTCCTCCGCGCTGTCCACTTCTATCAGGAGAACCAGCGAGTTACGGAGGCCTGCTTGGCACTTCGGCATGGAGACTTTGACCGTTTTCTCTCCGTCATTCAGCAGTCGGGCAGCTCCTCGTATATGTATCTTCAGAATGTCTCCCCTGCCGGCGCCATTGACCAGCAGTCCATGGCGATAACACTGGCGCTTTGCCAGCATTATCTGGACGGAACCGGCGCATACCGGGTTCACGGCGGCGGCTTTGCCGGTACCTGTCAGGCCTTTGTCCCCATGGATAAGCTGGAGGCCTTCCGTGCAGGAATTGACGGAGCGCTGGGGCAGGGCGCCTGTCATGTGCTTTCCATCCGTCCTCAGGGCGGCGCGGAGGTAGAGGCATGAACGAGACGATTTGCCGCGCCATTCGGGCGCTGACCGACTACGCCATCCACTGCGGCCTTGCTCAGGAGGATGACCGTATCTATCTCACCAACGCCCTTCTGGACGCCATGGACGAGGACAGCTATACCCCGCCCGCAGAGGACGTTCCGGCGCAGCCGCTGGAGGACATTCTCGCCGTACTGCTGGACGCCGCGGTAAGAAAGGGTCTGATTGAGGACAACATTACCGCCCGCGATCTCTTTGATACCCGGCTTATGGGACTTTTGACGCCCCCGCCCCACGAGGTGCGCGCCCGGTTCCAGCGTGCCTATGCGGTCAGCCCGGAAACCGCCACTGAGGAATACTATCGGTTCAGTCAGGACACCAACTATATCCGCCGGGATCGCATCAAAAAGGATATGCGATGGAAGTACGAAAGCGACTACGGCACGCTGGATATTACCATCAACCTCTCCAAGCCGGAGAAGGACCCCAAGGCCATTGCCGCCGCAAAAAACGCCCCCCAGAGCAGCTATCCCAAGTGCCAGCTCTGCGCTGAAAATGAGGGCTACCGAGGCCGGATGAACCACCCCGCCCGGCAAAATCACAGGATTATTCCCCTGACCATTGGCGGCAGCCCATGGTGCTTCCAGTATTCCCCCTATGTCTACTATCATGAGCACTGCATCGTATTCAACCGCGCCCACGTTCCCATGGTCATTGACCGGGCGGCATTCCGGAAGCTTTTGGACTTTGTGACCGTCATGCCCCACTATTTCGTGGGCAGCAATGCGGATCTTCCCATTGTGGGCGGCTCCATCCTAAGCCATGAGCATTTTCAAGGGGGGCATTACACCTTCGCCATGGAGACAGCGCCTGTGGAAACGCCCCTGACCTTTACCGGCTTTGCGGATGTTTCCGCCGGGATCGTCCGCTGGCCCATGAGCGTCATTCGGCTCCAGTCCGCCGATCCACAGCAGCTTGTGGCACTGGCTGACCGGATCCTCACCGTCTGGCGGGGCTATACCGACGAGGCCGCCTTTATCTATGCGGAAACCGACGGCACGCCCCATAATACCATCACGCCCATCGCCCGCCGTCAGGGCAGCGACTACCAGTTGGATCTTGTGCTTCGGAACAACATCACCACCCCGGAATACCCCCTTGGCGTATATCATCCCCACGGCGACAAGCACCATATCAAGAAGGAAAACATTGGCCTCATTGAGGTCATGGGGCTTGCGGTTCTGCCCAGCCGATTGAAGGGTGAGCTGACCGCCCTGAAGGACGCCATTCTCTCCGGCGCTGATCTCC
>CAJKSU010000094.1 GCA_905202605.1 uncultured Eubacteriales bacterium | reverse complement strand
TTTCGTGTTGATGTTGTTGTGGTAGCTATATCTTACACGATTCAGGGACTCTCTTGCTATATGTAATTGTGCGAAAAATATTGTACCTTATCCTGCCTTCTTCTGTGCCGCCGTAGTTACATGGGCGTAAGTATCCAGTGTGAACCCTGCCGAGAAGTGGCCCAGCATCCCAGACACGGTTTTCACATCCACGCCATTCTGGAGGGCCAAGGTGGCGAACGTATGGCGTAGATCGTGAAACCGAATCTCCGGCAAGCCCGCCCGATCCAGCACCCGATGGAGCATGTGGAGGACGCTGTCCGGGGCGATAGGGCCGCCAGTAGGGCCGGGGAACACATAGGCACTGCTGGGCTGCTTGTCCCGCTGCTGCTTCAAAATACCTACCGCATCCGTCCCGAGGGAGATGGTGCGGTAGGCATTCTTCGTTTTCAGCGGAGCCTCCCGTACCTCGCCTTTGATGCGGCCAACCTGGCGGCGCACTCGGAGCGTTTGTGTAGTAAAGTCAATGTCCTCCCACTTGAGACCCAGCAGTTCGCCTCGGCGCAGCCCGGTTGCCAGCTCGATGTAGTACATCTCGAAAACGCCGGAATGCTTGGCCTCCAGCAGAAACGCGGTGAGCTGGTCGGCGCTCAAGGTCTGCATTTCACGGTGCTCGGTTTTGGGGAGCGCGCAGCCATCCGTGGGATCGTGAGAGATCAGGTGCTGCTGGATGGCAAGCTGCATGGCGGATGAGATGACCTGATTGATATTGCGGACAGTTTTCGGGCTGAGGCCCTTCGCCTGCTTCTCGGATTCCTTCCGCTCTACTCGCCCTTCTGTCAATAGCTTCTAGTACAGCTTTTGAAGATCCAGCGTAGTCAGCCTTGTCAGCGGGATAGAGCCAATGGCTGGCTTAATGTGATTCCGGATGTAGCCCTCGTAGGTCTTGTGAGAAGAGGGGCGTACCTTGATTTGCGCATAGTACTCATACCAGACGTCCATCCACTGGCCCACTGTGTATTTCTGACCCTTCGCCACATCTAAGCCCTTGCACTGCTCGATGGCGGTTTTCAGCTTTTCCTTCGCCTGTGCCTGTGTTTTCGCCAATACATTCTTGATGATGGGCTTGCCTGTCACCGGGTCATGGCCTGCGGTATAGCGGCCTTCCCAGCGACCATCCTTCCGCTTTCGGATGTTGCCTTCACCGTTGGCCCTGCGTTTTGCCATAATGTTCACTCCCTTCGCAGCCACAACATATACCACAGGAGTGGCGGGATATCAAGCTAATTCGCCAGACAGTTTTCATTGATCCAGTCCTGTAATTTATCTTTTGGAACCACGATCCGGCTGCCAATTTTCAAAGCTGGGAACCCCTCTGACCGAACCAGAGCATAAGCGCCGGAACGGGAGATCCCCAAGGCGGCGGCCAACTGCGGAACGGATAACATAATGGGGAGCTCGTCATATGACGTATAGATTTTGCTCATAGCATTCTCCTTTCGAGGGTAAATTTGCCCCACGCTGCGGGAACGTGGGGCGGATGTATTTTCGGTATAACTTGTGGTATGGAGCATGAAAAGCCCGCAAACGGCCAACGTGGGCCTCACGTTCGGTCTATGTGCCGGGACTGTCGCTGGCGTTCCGGTGTTTCAATTTCTCTGATATTTTCCTGCATTGCGGCGGCCTGCTCCCGGATTTCTTCGCACATCTTGATCTGCTTCCGTGCCTTCCGAATCTCCCAGTTCAGGTCGGCCAGCTTGGTATATAGTTCTGACTGCTGCTGGGATAATGCCTCACGGGACACTCCACAACCATCCAGCAGCTTCACTGCATCCATGTATTGCTGTACTTCCGCCTCCATGCCGCTGTGACCTTGATCGTAGAGCCGCTTGGCTGGGGCCAGGGCTTCTTCAGCTGTCAGTGCCTGGAATAGGGGCTGGCGCTTTTTCTTTTGCACATTGAGGATGGTTCGCTGTTTGGTGAGCGTTTTGATCTGGGCCTCCGCCTTTTCCACAAAGGCGGTCATGTCTGATTCGGTGGCAACGCCATTCTCATTGAGGAATTGAAACTGCTCCCGGAGCTGCTCAAACCGCATGACCTCCTTACGCATCTGGCCTGTAACCCTTGGCGGGTACTGTTGTTTTTCGATCTTGCCGAGAATGTAGAGATAGTGGTAGTACAGAGCCAGAAAACCGGTATGCTTCGGGTGCTTTTTATAGGGCTTGTACGGCTGCCGATGAACAACGACAAGCTGCTTGCCCATTCCAGCGTCTGATGGAGGTGCACGGTGTTATACTGCTGAATGTATACGCTGATTGCCTTGCGCAGAGCCCTGGGGGTGGGATATTCATTGAGGTAGATTTCCTCTGTTTTGAGGCTGCGGAACCACCGTTCAATCATCACGTTGTCCGCCCACCGGGACTTTCCGTCCATACTCTGCCGGATGCGAAGCTCCCTCAACAGCGTTTTGTAGGCGTTGCTGGTAAACTGACAGCCCTGATCGGAGTTTAGAATTGCAGGCGTCCCATGCGCTGCCACGGCGTCCTTGACCGCCTGAATCACATAGCCGGTGTCCAGAGTGTCGGACAGGTTCCAGCCGACAATCATGCGGCTGTACCAGTCAATAATGGCGGTCAGATACATATGGCTGTGCTGCATTTTGATGTATGTGATGTCGATGGACCAGACCTGATTTGGAAGGGAAACAGCCTTATTTCGGAGTAAATATGGCACAATTGTCTCCCGAAAGTTCCGCTTGGACAGATTTGCTTTTGGATAGATTGCCTGGATCCCCATCTCACCCATGAGGCGGCGAACCAGCTTTCTGCCCACAGAGAAACCTTCATTTTTGAGTTGCCTGACCAGTTTTCTGGTGCCGATTCCAGGCATCTGAGTATGCCAATGGTCAATCCTGGCCATGATGGACTCCTGGCGCAGCTGCTCGTCCACGGATCGTTCTGCGGGTTTGTAGTAGACCTTGGACCGCTGGATGTGCATCAGCTCACACTGCCGCCGGATCGAGAGTTCACTGGTCTTCTGAAGGAAGCTTGGGGATCGGGCGTGTATGTTCTTCGTGTCATGGTGTCGTCTCCTTTTCACTTTCTTGCTGTATTTTACCATGTTCACGATAATTTTTCGAGCTGTGGTCTGAAATTATGGGACCATTATAATGTTTCCTGCTTCATTTCCTTGCACCACCATCGTTTTGATGATGTTATTACACCATATCCGGAACCTCCATGGTAGTGCGGATTAAATCAGAGGTTCCCTAAATCACCGCCCCAATCCCCGCGGCGGCGAATATATGCCCGGCGTATACTCCGTCACGGCAAATGTTCAGCACGGCAACTGCACCCCTGCCTCTCCCGGCGGACGTTACGCAAGAGAGCCTCTCAGCGACTGCCTTGGCCCGGTCCACACCCAGTGTTGCAGCCATGACCACTCCGGCCCCACCGCCATTGCCAACTCTGTGGCAAAGATCGACCAGTCCCGGATCGTAAACGGCGTCATTCTGAACTGGAAATTCTCTCCCGCCGCCGTGTCCGGCGATGTGGGACGGGACAATCTGACCGCCTTCAACTTATCCATGGATATTTAACCGGGGTGTCGCAATGGAACATACCATTCTCCCCCAGCATGTGGGCATCAGTGTCGCAGATATGGACGTATCCATCAACTAGTACGGCGATATTCTGGGTTTCACACAGGTTTTCCGCACCTTTGTCTCCCATATCAACTGCGACATTGCCGTACTGAGAAACGGCAGCTTTGAAATCGAGCTGTTCCATCATCGAGCTTCCAGATCCCTGCCGAAGGATCGGCTGCACTCCGATGAGGACATGATTACCCAGGGTACCAAGCATATGTGCTTCCGGGTGACCGAGTTGGACAGTTTTGTGGAAAAGCTCCGTCAGAAGGGCGTAACCATTGTCATGGGTCCCGGAACAATGGGCGAAAACAGATTCTATTACATTGCCGCCCCATCCGGCGTACTCATTGAGTTGATGGAACCGGCATAAGAAAATTACTCCGCCATCGGTGACCCGATGGCGGAGCTTTGATATGGTGCTGCTTTATTCAGAATTCATTGGGTATGGTTCGTTCCCGAAATTTCTTCTCCTGAGGACGGCTCCGCACCCGCTCCAGCCGTTTGAGTACACTGCCGCAGGGACACTGTCCCGGCAGTATCCTGCTTCGATCCTCTGTCCGATAGCGAATCATGGGCATAGCCTCCTGTAAAAGCGTTGTCACAACGATCTCTCCCACATGACCGTCCTCCACAGGGAGGCCGGATGCCGGGTCGATGATCTCATAGAACAGGCCGGACTCCCAGACATGATAACCGTCAAAGGCGGCACAGCCCACAGCTCCTGCCAGCCCCGTTTCGGTCATGCCGTAATGCTCATTGACCCGACAATTCCAAATACGGGAGATAGTTTCCCGTGCTTCCACGGACACATATTCCGCAGCCAGCAAAACACTGCGGAGGGAAGATGTAAGCCCTGTCAGGCCAGCTTCCGCAGAAAACCGGGCCACAGCAGCAATGACAGAGGGCGGCCCCACCAGCGCGGTGATCTGCCGCTCTGAAATAACACGCAAAAGCTCCGGATACTGCTCCAGCTGGGGATAGCCAAACAGCTCCAGTGTAACGGACATCTGTGCAAGCCCCTGCCGCAGCAATGCATTGAGGGATCCGGGGCTGCTTCCGGGAAGCAGGCTGAGAACCCGCTCTCCGGGGGAGACAAATTCCGCCATGCCATGGTGGAAATACTCCGTTGTTCGGGCCTGATCTGCCTCGGTGAAGCAGATGCGCTTCGGCATTCCGGTGGAGCCGCTTGTGGTCAGCGTTACAATACGCGCCACGGAATCAGGCCGGACGCAAAGCATCTGCCGGTAATGCTGTCTCAGATCCTCCGGCGTAGTAAAGGGAAGCTGTAAAAAATCCTCTATGGAGGAAATCCCGCCGTCGGGAAGATGGCGGCGATAGAAGGCGCTGTGGGCACGGGCATAGGATACTGCCTCAGCCAGTCTGGCGATCCGCCAGTCATCCAGAGCCTGACGGCTCAGGGGCACGGGCAGCCCCACAGCTGCCCCAATCCAACGGTCAAGCATGTTTTTGTGCCAGAAGCAGGAAGTAGCCCGTATCCTTGTTATACAGTCTATCCGGAATCCAGCCCCCCTGTGCCCGGAACCACGCCTCAACGGAACCGCTGTCAAAAATCGCCTGTCCCATAAAGGCCTTGAGATCCTCTGTGCGATCCTCAAACAACGTGATCTCCATCTGGAGTTCCTCCAGAAGTGCCTGCAATCCGGGAATCACCGGCAGACCGTCCAGACAATAGGGCGAGGGCAGCGGATCATGCTTGCCGCAATCCCCCTCCTTATGAGGCTGCCGCCAAAGGGCTCTGGCCTGCTTTGCCTCCTGCCGCCACCGATTCAGATCGGGATTCCTGTGGTAAACATCGCTGAGAATCAAAGCTCCCCCAGGACGCAACATGCAGATGGCCTCATGAATGGACTCTTCCTGACGCTCCAGTGCAGAGAAAACGCACTCCATCATCACAATATCAAAGCTGCGGGAGGGGAATTCCAGCGCCGAAGCATCCATTACCCGGGCGTCAAGTCCCCTTGCGGCAGCCGACTCCACGGCATCCTTGTCCACATCCACCGCCGTAACGGTGAGCCCAAATTCCGTCTGTGCAAGAAGGGCAGCTTCCCCCTTACCGCAGCCAATGTCCAGCAGCCTGCCGCCGGCAGGTATCCGAAGCTGAGACAGCCCATAGCGGGTCAACTCCAACCCGCCGGGACGCAGTACCTCCATTCAATCACCTCCTAACTCAGGGAGCAGCTGATCCAGAATGTCCATGGCGTCCCCGATGAAATTCGGGCAGCGCTCCATCAGGACGCCCGAAGCCTTTGCTTCTTCGGCCTGCTGGGGGTCAGACATATCCGCGCCCAACAACTGGGCACAGACACAGGAGCCATGGCGCGCTTCAAACCGGCGGCGCAGCTTCGCCACGGCCTCCCGGGCATCCTTCGGCTCCACACCGGCAAGTCCCAGTACGATCACAGCGCCTGCAACAGCGCCGCAGGTCTGTCCCATCTCCAGCCCGCCGCCGAAGCAGGCAGCGATCCGATCGGTATCCTCCCGGTCAAATCCGAACTCCTCCGCATAGCGTTCCAGCAGGCACTGACCGCAGTTCTTTCCTCGGAGCAGTGTCTGGGTGATCTCGTTTTTATCTGGTCTTACGGTATTCATCATTTATCCTCCATCAATGCTTCAACTTCTGCCATTTTCCCCTGGGCCAGTTCCTTTGAAATAAAGGTTTGACCGCATTTGGGACAGGCCGGAACGGCGTGGCCAAAGGAACGTCCCATATACTGAAAGACGACCTTCCGTTCCACCAACGGCTCATTGCATCTGCCGCAGCGCCAATGGCGCGATTGTTCATTCATGCCTGCACCTCCTCGAAGCGCATCCGATGGCAATATGCGCTTTGAATCCGATAGCCCTCCGGGGTTTCCGTGTACTCCACCCAATAGGTCATAACGCTGCGCTTCAGGCAGGCCAGATTCACGCCGTTTTGATCCACAAAGCCGCTGCCTTGCGCTCTGGCACACCAGATGCATTCCTTGACGGTATCATTGTCGATCAGATTGGCCTCCATCTCCTGCTGCACCTGCCGGTCGATCAGAAGCGTGATGCCATCCCACGGATGAACGGGCGGTGTGAACGGCTGATTTTGCAGCTCTTTCATAAATGCCTCCTTAACACGCAGACGGTTTTCATGTTTTTCATGCAGGTAATATACCCGGTCGCAGGTTCCAAGCAGTATCTCCAGAATGTGCCGGCATTCCTTTCCCTGCTCCAGAAACACTTCCCGGCAGTTCGCACAGTAGACCAGATAGGGAAGATCGCTTTTCCCGGCCTGCCGCTCCGCAAGGCTCTGATAGAGAGCGGGATTTGCCGTCCTCATATGTCCACCCCAGCCGCAGCAATGTCCCTGCTCCGGCAGCTCCTGTGGGGTGTAACCGAAGCGCTGCGCCAGCTTCCGGACATCCTCACGGAATCCATCATTGTCTCGGGCAGCGCAGGGATCGAAGATGGCCGCAGCCGGAAAGGATGCCCGGTTGGTCAAATTCTCCACCTGCCCTAGGAACCGGTACAGAGATACCGTCTGGATCTCGGGCACCAATCGAGAAAGCATCAGCTCACAGGTGGCACAGGCCAACACGAAAACAGGACGGCCCATATCACTCCATGTCTGCCGGAGCCACTGGCTGTTTGCCTCCCAGCGTTTCTGATCTCCTGCCCACCAAGCGCCGGCGCCACAGCAGCCCAGCACAGCGCCCGCATGGAACGCCTCTGTCAGGAGTCTTCCGGTCTGGATCGTCTGATCCGGTAGGGAAGCCGGAAGCCGACACCCCGGGAAGAACACATAGCTGCAAGAGGTCTGTCCCGGCGGCAGCAGCGCCAGAGCACACTCTCCGGACACGGAATCCAATTCCCGGAGCCAGAAATCGTGAAGCGCCTCCGGCTGGATCCCCTCCGCCACACGGGCGGTTCGGGACATCTGGAACATGGTTCCCAGATCAATCCCCTCGGGGCATCTGTCCTTACAGTTGCCGCAGAGATTGCAGGAATAGGTCTGCCGGGTCATGGTTCTGCTGGAGAGAAAATGGGGACCGGAATCTGCCATCAGCTCCATGGCGATCTGCTCAGGAGCCTTTCCGTATTTGGCCAGCATCGCACAATCCTTCATGCACATATCGCAGTTGCACTGGAGACAGCGTCCCGCCTCCTGCTTCAGCTCCGCCTTTGTATAGCCGGTTTCCGGATCGGCGGGAGTCACCGACTGTGCCGGCTCCACAGGCGGGAGCGTCAGCTTCTCCGGAAAGCACCGGCTTTTTTCGGTCTTTTCCGGCATTCGTCCTGTCTGGAGCAGAGTCTCCATGGTCACGGAGATTTTCGCCCCGGCGGCCATGGACTCCATCAGCGGCATCCCGCAGATACCGCCGCCGCAGAACACGCCCTGCCGGGCAGTTCTGCAGGACTGGCTGTCCCACCCGGAAAGCAGGCCGAAATCCGCACCTCCTTCGCCGGTTGCCACATAGACTCCACGAAAACCGGAAAGCTCCGACAGGTCGGTTACGACATGACCGTACCGGAAGTCGATGGTTTCCACAGAAAGCTGGCGGGAAATATCCTGCTGAAAAACGGAATACTTCGGGTGGGCCCGCAGGCTTCCGCCCCAGGCATCCGATTTCTCGAACACCGTGACCCGGTATTTTTTTCGGGCCATATGCAGCGCCAGAGCCAACCCTGCCGGGCCGGCTCCAACCACAGCGATCCCGGCGTCCTTTTCCGGGATCTGAAATACATCCGGCTGGGGATCGCCGGACAGACGGATCACCGCCTGCTCCAGCAGTCCCATAGCCATTGCGCCTCCCGCCTTTTCCCGAAGGCAAGCGCCGGTGCAGGGTCTTGGACATAGCTCCGCTGCGATGCTGGGGAATACCAAGGCAGTCCGCAGATCCCGATAGGCAGAGCTGACGCGGCCCTTTCCTGCTTTTTTCAGGAAAGCACGCACATCCAGTCCAAAGGGACAGGCTCCGGAACAGGGAGCCGGCGCGTCATGGGCGCAGGTTCCAACATAGGTGGCTAACTGTGACAGCTCCATAACGCGCCGTCTCCTTTCATTTCCGTTGATTACATGGGTCTGCCGGCGATGTCGTCCAGAACATCCTCCATATCAGGCCCCAGGTAGTATTTTGCAGGCTTCAGTTCCTGACCATTCTGCTTTGCGGCCAATGCAGCCTTGACCTTGTCCGGGGTAGCGGGCAGCTCGTAGATCCGGCAGCCGGTGGCGTCCTTGATGGCGTTGATGACTGCCATATGGCCGGAGGACTGGAATACCTCAGAGCAGCCGGAGGAGCCGAAGGGGCCAAGGGGTCTGGGTGTCTCGGAATACTCCACCCGAATGTCATCGGGAATATCCTGAATCTGAGGAATGCCGCAGGCGATCATATTCCGGTGCCGCTTAATATCCTGATAATCCTCGCTGAGGGCAAAGCCGATGGAGTGAGAAATGCCGCCGTAGGCCTGACCGTCCACGGCCAGCTTGTTTCCGATCACGCCGATGTCCACACAGCTGGCATAGCGCAAAACCTTGGTCTTGCCGGTGTTCACATTCACCTCGACCAGAGCGGTGTTGACGCCGTACATCCATTCGCCGTCCTTGTCCCCCTCGCCGGTGTTGGGGTTGAGGCCGGGATCAATGCCCTTGTTCATCAGGTCATCGTGTCCGATATACTTGGTGGGAATCCCCTCAACCACCATTTCCGCATAGGTGCGCAGGGTGCCGTCAGGCTTCTTCATGGCTGCCATCAGCTGCTCAGCGGCAGCGATGGTAGCACGGCCGTTCATAAAGTGGCTGCGGCTGGCTGCTGCAACGCCGCTGTCGGGGCAGCGGTGGGAGTCGTTCATGACCAAGCGAACCTGCTCAGGCTTGATGCCGATCTTCTCCAGCGCTTTGACCGTGACAGTCAGGGTGCCAATGTCGCCGCCCTGGCCCATGTCTTCCCAGGTGTTGTACACGCCGATCATGCCGTCCGGCATCAGCTCCAGAGCCACCTCAGCCTTATCCCACATACCAAGGGTACACAGGAATCCGCCAAGGCTGATGCCAACGCCCATATTGCGGCCATCGGCACGGCCCTTCTCGGCCTCTGCCTTAAACTCGTCATAGTGGGGCTTCAGCATCTCCAGAAGCTTTTTGTAAAGATGCGCCTTGTAGGGGCGGTTGTTGATGGTGGTATCGCTCTCCCCTGCCAGATTCTGATAGCGGAACTGCCAGGGATCAATGCCTGCCTTCTCTGCCAGCATATCCATCAGTGCCTCGGAGAAGGTGTACACCTGAGGTGCGCCGAAGCCCCGGTAGGCTGCATTGAAGGCGTGGT
>CAJKSU010000093.1 GCA_905202605.1 uncultured Eubacteriales bacterium | reverse complement strand
CGGCAGAAGGTACAGAAAAAGAAGAAGTAAAGGGCAACAAAAGGAGCACTGCATCGTCTTTCATGCAGTGCTCCTTATATTATGTAGGATTTAGTGGAAATAGATGAACGCGGCAAGCAGAATGACCCACGCCAGCAGGATCAGGGGCATGCCCATGACAAAGCTCCGGTGCCGGGTTTTATGGCGAAACAGCTGCATCCCTGCGATGGCCCCTACGCCGCCGCCGAGGATTGCAGAGAGAAACAGTGTCTTTTCCGGGATGCGCCATGCGCCGGTCTGGGCCTTTTTCTTGTCGATGCCCATGAGAAAAAAGGCGACAATATTCACGATCAAAAGATAACAGATGACATACAGCATGGCGTTCCCTCCAGGGGATACTATACCAGATTTCCCCGGAGATTACAACCGCCCCGCGTCCAGCGATTTCATCAGCAGCAAAAGGGACGCTGCCGGGAGCCATAGCCCCAATGACAGTCTGAGACTGAGAATCAGCGAAACGGGAACCACCAGCGCGGACAGAAGGATGGAAATTCCACTGGTGATTCGGTCACTTCGCTCCGGGGAAAGCCTGAGACACAGGAGGTTATAGAGCAGCTCCCCACCATCCAGACCCCGGAGGGGCAGCAGATTGAACAGCCCAAGGCCGAGGCTCAGAAGTCCCGCAGTGGGGCATAGGGGCAGAGTAAGCCCCAGAAGCAGGCTTGCTATCGGCCCCGCTGCCAGCGCCAGCGCCGACTGCCCATAGCCCAGCGCCGGAATTTCCAGCTGCGCCCCCAGTGCGCTCAGCTTTATGCGGCAGGGCGGGCGACCCATAAAAAGGAGCGCCAGCCCGTGCCCCATCTCATGGATTCCCGCCGCCAGAAGAAAGCAGAGGGTCAAATGCATGTCCCAGTAGCATAAAATGCTCAGCCACAGGAGCAGGGAAGGGTGGACGGAGACGGAACCCTTCAGGGATAATATTCCTGCCATAATGCTTCGGCACGCTGGGAGAGCGCCGAAAGGGACTGGGCGGCGGCCTTATCCATGGCCTCCAGCGTCCCGGCGCAGCGCTGGGGTAGGGTCAGTGCCGCAGCCGCGAGAAACACCAGCACCGACGCATAGAAAAACCACCCGGAAATCAGCCGTTTCATGGGCATCACCTCAGAACATTCTATGCGCCCGGCATCGGGGTATTCCTGCTTGCTATTTTACCGGGGAGATGGTATACTGAATGGATAAATGGGAGGTCAGGCTATGAATTTTTCTCAGTGGCTGGCACAGCTGAATCTAGGGGTCGTTTGGGACTATGTGATCATTGTGGCGGCGTCGCTGCTGTGCATCATGTTCCATGAGGTCAGTCACGGCGTAGTGGCGCTGAAGCTGGGCGACACCACCGCAAGGGATGCCGGGCGGCTCACCTTTAACCCCATCAAGCATATCGACATCTGGGGCCTTCTCATGATGGCGATTTTCCGGTTCGGCTGGGCAAAACCCGTTCCCATTAACATGCGGAATTTCAAGCATCCCGTTCGGGATATGGCGATCACCGCCGCAGCGGGGCCGATCTCCAATGTGATTCTGGCATTTTTCGCGCTGTGCATCCGGGCCGGGGCGGTCTATGTGAGTCAGAAGACCGGCGGTGCGATCTCCGATTTTATCATTACCTTTATGGAATACACGGCGATTCTGAGCGTGGGCCTTGCGGTATTCAACGTGATCCCCATCCCGCCGCTGGACGGCAGCAAGGTATTAAACGCCCTTTTGCCCCAGGAGGTATACTATAAGATTCTCCGGTATGAGCGCTACGGCTTCCTTGTGATGATGGTGGTGCTCTATACGGGGATTCTGGACGTGCCGCTGGATTTCTGCCGGAACGCGCTGCTGAGCGGACTGAGCACCATTTCGGTGTTCCCCTACTATATATTAAGAGCGATTTTTGGTTAAGGAGCAGCTATGAACGAACCAACCTACCACCTGAGCCATGTGGTGAAGTCAAAAAATTCAGAGCCGGAGGATTTCACCGGGCCGCTGGACGTGATTTTGCTGCTGCTCAGCAAGAATAAAATCGAGATTCGGGACATTCAGATTTCGGTGATTCTGGAGCAGTATCTGGCGTATCTGGACGAAATGAAGCGGATGGATCTGGAAATTGCCAGCGAGTTCATCACTATGGCGTCCCAGCTGGTGCTCATCAAAACGAAAATGCTTCTCAGCGAGGCCGAGCGGCAGGAGGGACTTTCCGAAATGGAGCTGCTGATTCAGTCGCTGGAGCAGCGGCAGCGGCAGGAGATCCTCGAAAAGCTCAAAAGCCCTGCATCATGGCTGGAAAAGCGCAACGACATCGGGCGCTGCACCTTTGTAAAGAACCCGGAACCCCTCCGGAAGGATCAGACCTACCGCTATCAACATGACAAGGACGATCTGCGCCGGTCGCTGTTTGATTTGCAGGAGCGCAGCCGGGTGAAGCTGCCCGCGCCGGTGACGGCGTTCAACGGCATCGTTGGCAAGGAGCCGTATCCGGTGGAGCGGAAGTCCGCGGAGATCTTAAAGCGTCTGATCTCCGGAGGCATTGCAAGGCTCAAAAGCCTGTTCCGGGGGAACAAAAGCCGCTCTGAGGTGGTGGCGACGTTCTTATCGGTGCTGGAGCTATGTAAAATTCACAGTATTTCGGTGAATCAAGATGAAAATAACGAATACCGGGTATCCTATCTCAAGATGCCCGACGAAAGCGAGGTGCGGGAGTAATGGACGAAGCGGAAATTCGCCGGGCGGTGGAAGCAATTTTGTTTGCCGCCGGTGACCCGGTGGGAGTGGAGCGTATGGCGGATGCCAACGGCAAAGGCGGGGATCAGGTGGAAGCGGCGCTGAAAGCGCTGATGGATGCCTACAGCTTTGAACGACGGGGCATGCGCATCATTCGTCTGGAGGACGCCTATCAGATGGTGTCGGCGCAGGAGCTTTCGGACGTAATCACCCGCGCACTGGAAACCAGAAAGCCCCCCAAGCTCAGCGCCTCGGCGCTGGAAACGCTGACGGTCATCGCCTATTATCAGCCCACCACCAAGGCCTTTGTGGAGCAGATTCGAGGCGTGGACAGCAGCTATACCATTTCGGCGCTGCTGAATAAAAAGCTCATTGAGGAGCAGGGGCGCCTGAGCGTACCGGGACGCCCGATTTTATACGGCACCACCCCGGATTTTCTCCGGACCTTCGGCATTTCCTCTCTGGACGAGCTGCCGGAGGTGGAGCTGCCTCAGGCGCAGACTCAGCAGTTGGAGATGCAGCTCTCCCTTGAGGATCAGGCGGCGCAGTCCGCCGCAGCCGGGGAGGAAGCCACGTCATGACGGCCCTTTGGGTGCTGCTGGGCATTCTGGCGGTGCTGGCGCTGCTCTGGTTTCTGCCGCTGAAGCTCTTTTTGCGGTATGACCAGTCCGGCGGCAGCGTGACCGCCAAAATCGGGCCAAAATCCATCCCGATCTACCCGCGCCCTCCCGCAAAGCCGAAAAAAGAGAAGAAAAAGCGCAAAAAGAAGGAAGAAACGCCAGAGTCGGAGGAGCCGGACGAGGAGGAAGAATCCTCCGGCCTTGGAGGAAAGCTCCCGCTGTTCCGGCAGCTTTTGGCGCTGGGACTGGAGGCGCTGGACAGCCTGACGCGCCATCTTACGGTGACGGAGCTGGACGTTCATCTATTCGTAGCGACGCTGGAGCATGACCCGGCGGCGGCGGCGCTGAAATACGGCGCGGGCTGGAGCGCCGTGGGGGCGCTGGTTCCGTTTCTGGAGCGACACCTCGATATTCGGCGGCGCAGCATGGATGTGTCGCTGGATACAAATGCATCGGAGGATCGTATTCTGGTCTCCGGTACGCTGCATATATTTCTGGGAGAGCTGATTCACCTGATGCTGCACTATGGCATCCGGGGGCTTCGGATCTACCGGACCACAAAAAAGAAAGGCGGTAAACACAATGGCACATCCAATCAGTGATTTAATGGGAACGACCATGGAAAAGATTCGCAGCATGATGGATGCGAATACCGTAGTGGGTCAGCCCATCGAGGCGGGCGGCGCAACGGTGATCCCGATTTCAAAGATTTCTCTGGGCTATGCCTCCGGCGGCTCGGATTTCGCCCAGAAGAACCAGAAGCCCGACCACGACAATTCCTTCGGCGGCGGCGCAGGCATGGGCGTGACCATCACCCCCATCAGCTTTCTGGTGATTCAGGGGGAGACGGTGCGGGTGGTATCCGTGGATCAGCCCGCTTCTACCGCCATGGATCGGGTCATTGATCTGGTTCCCGGTGTGGTGGACAAGGTCGGATCCATCCTGAACAAGAAAAAAGGGGACGGAGACGAGGAAACAGAAGAGGCGTAACCGCTGCATAAGATCAGAGAATGATGGCATACTGTTTCCGGTGATGAAAGATGAAACGGTATGGGATATTTCTGATGCTTCTGGCGCTGTGCTGCGTGACCCCGGCGGATGCGCTGGAGGTGTCGGCGCACAGCGCTATTTTAATGGACGGGGACACCGGGCAGGTGCTCTATGAGAAAAATGCCCAGAGCAAAAGCCTGATCGCCTCCACCACAAAGATCATGACTGCGCTGGTGGTGCTTGGGGACGGGGATCTCGACGTGGTGGTGACTGTCCCTCAGGAGGCCGTGGGCATTGAAGGCTCCTCCATGTACTTGAAGGCAGGGGAGAAGCTGACGGTTCGACAGCTCTTATACGGCATGATGCTGTCCTCCGGCAACGACGCGGCGGTGGCGCTTGCCCTCCACAGTGCCGGGAGTATCGAGGAATTTGCTCGGCGCATGAACGAAACGGCGGCGACGCTGGGGCTGCATGACACCAGCTTTGCCAACCCCAACGGGCTGGACAGCGAGGAAAACTATTCTACCGCCCGCGACCTTGCCCGCCTGACTCAGGCGGCGCTGCATACGCCGGGATTTACCGAGATCGTTTCGGCAAAGACCTATCGGTTTGGGGAGCACTATCTGGTGAACCACAATAAGCTCCTGTGGCAGTATGACGGTGCGCTGGGGGTCAAAACCGGCTACACAAAAAAGGCCGGGCGCATCCTTGTGGGGGCGGCGGAGCGGAACGGACGAAAGCTGATTTCCGTGACCATTAATGCCCCGGACGACTGGCAGGATCACAGACGCATGCTGGATTTCGGCTTTGCACAGTATCAGTTGCGGGAGGTGGTTCACGCCGGGGAGCAGGTGGGCGAAATTCCGGTGATTCTGCCGGACGGAAGCTGGGGGGCGGGGACTTTGACCGCCGGGGCGGGGCTGTCCCTCTGGCTGCTGCCGGAGGAAACGGTGGAGCTTCAGCTCCGTGTGCCGCTGTTCTGCTATCAGGCGGAGAGCGCCGGGGCGGAGATCGGAGCCGCCGTGCTAAGCCGGGGCGATGAGGTATTAGGCAGCGTCCCGGTGATTTTGCAGTCGGAGGATTCCGATAACCTTACCCGGAAAACGCATCATAAACACAGCCGGAGCGGCTTCCAGAACCGGGAGCCGCTCTGAGAATGCCATACATAGAAAGGGGTCGGAGGCCATGCAGGAACGTCTGCAAAAGATTTTAGCCGCATCCGGAGTTGCATCCCGCCGCAAGGCGGAGGAATATATCCGTCAGGGGCGGGTCACCGTCAACGGCATGATTGCGGAGCTTGGCATGCAGGCCGACCCGGAGATGGACAAAATTCTACTGGACGGGAAACCGGTGACCCGGCGGGAACCGAACGTCTATATCATGCTCCACAAGCCGCGGAGCTATGTGACCACCATGCAGGACGAAAAGGGGCGAAAAAACGTCTCCATGCTGGTGTCCTGCGGGGTGCGGGTCTACCCGGTGGGACGGCTGGACATGGATTCCGAGGGATTGCTGCTCATGACCAACGATGGAGATTTTGCCAATAAAATGCTGCATCCAGCCCATGAAGTGGAGAAAATATATGAGGTTTGGGTAAAAAATTACACCGATCGCGGGGCGACGGCTATGGGGAAGGCCATGGATATCGACGGCTACCGCATCCGTCCTGCAAAGGTGGCAGTGCTGTGGCAGGAGGGTGACCTTGCCAAGCTCCGGGTAACCATTCACGAAGGACGGAACCGGCAGATTCGGAAGATGGCAGCAGCCTGCGGCATGACCGTGACGCGCCTTCGGCGCATTGCCGAGGGGGCGCTCCAGCTGGGGGAGCTTCCCAAGGGGCAGTGGCGCTATCTCACGGAAACTGAACAGAATCTACTCGGAGTTGTTAAAATGCATTAAAATATTGAAATCTTGCAAAAAAGAACTTGCAAAAAATCGCTGGGTGTAGTACCATAGGCGGGAAGACAGTCGGCGCAGCGGCGCGCCGTTTTACGGAGGCGTATTGAAATGACCAGCGATATTTTAACTCTGATCCAAAACGGCATGGTTCATTTTTCCAAGGGTCAGAAGCTCATTGCAAACTATATTATGAATTCCTATGACAAGGCGGCGTTTATGACCGCCAGCAAGCTGGGCAAAACCGTTAATGTCAGCGAATCTACGGTGGTTCGCTTTGCGGTGGAGCTTGGCTACGACGGCTATCCTTCCATGCAGAAGGCCCTGCAGGAGATGATCCGCAACAAGCTCACCTCGGTGCAGCGCATTGAGGTGGCCAATGACCGCTTCGGCAATCAGGAGATCCTCTCCATGGTGCTCCAGAGCGACATTGAAAAGATCCGCACCACTCTGGACGAGGTGGACAAGACCGCCTTTCAGGGTGCGGTGGATTCCATCCTCGCCGCCAAGAACATCTATATTCTCGGCGTGCGCAGCTCCGCTGCCATTGCAACGTTTTTGAGCTTCTACTTTAATCTGATGTTCGACAACGTCAAGCACATCCACACCTCCTCCAACGCCGAAATGTTTGAGCAGATGATCCGCATCGACAAGGACGATGTGGTCATCGGCATCAGCTTCCCCCGGTACTCCAGCCGTACCGTAAAGGCCATGAAATTTGCCTATGACCGGGGCGCTACGGTCATCGCCCTGACCGATTCGCTGGCGGCTCCCATTGCTCGGAACGCCACCCATACACTCATCGCCATGAGCGACATGGTGTCGCTGGTGGATTCGCTGGTGGCACCCCTCAGCGTGGTCAACGCACTGATCGTGGCGTGCAGCTACCGGAAGGAGGAGACAATTTCCAAGACCTTCGCCAATCTGGAGGAGATTTGGGACGAATACGGCGTGTATGAAAAGGTGGACGACCTTGGCGGCGTATGATGTAATCGTCATAGGCGGCGGGGCTGCTGGGATGTTCTCAGCGGCTGCCGCCGCTTTTGCCGGCTCCAGCGTACTGCTGCTGGAGAAGACGGAGCGGCTGGGCTGGAAGCTCTCCATCACCGGCAAGGGGCGGTGCAATGTCACCAATCACTGTTCCCCCGAAGATGTCCTGAAAAACGTCCCCACCAACCCGCGGTTCCTCTTTTCCGTGATGGATCGGTTCCCGCCGGAGAAGGTCATGGCGGCCTTTGAGGCCATGGGCGTTCCTCTGAAAACCGAGCGGGGGAATCGGGTGTTCCCGGTGTCCGAGCGGGCAGGGGACGTGGTTTCGGCCTTGAAGCGGAATATGGAACGGGCGGGGGTACAGTGCCGCCATGAGGCGGTCACCGGGCTTTTGATCGAAGCCGGAAGCATTGCCGGAGTAACAACGATGGAGCGCCGCTATCTTGCCCCCAGCGTGATCCTTGCCACCGGCGGAAAGAGCTACCCCCGCACCGGCTCCTCCGGAGACGGCTATCGGCTGGCGGAGCAGGCAGGGCATACCGTCACCCCCATCAGCGGGTCACTGGTTCCATTGGAGCTGGCGGGCGGCGATTGCCGAAGACTACAGGGGCTTTCCCTCCGGAACGTGGGGCTGAAGCTCTGGGGCAAGGGAAAAAAGCCCGTCTATGAGGACTTCGGCGAGGCGCTGTTCATGCCCTACGGCATGTCCGGCCCCATCATCCTCAGCGCCAGCGCCCATATGGACGAGAAAAAAGGGCCGTTTACGCTGGAGCTGGACTTGAAGCCTGCGCTGGATGAAAAGAAGCTGGACGCCCGGCTGCTCCGGGATTTTGCCGAAAAGCAGAATGAAACGGTATATGAGGGCATCCGCGGCCTGCTGCCAAGGGACATGGTGCCGCTGATCCTTGACCGGGCGGAAATTCCCACCGGCACTCCGGTGCATGAGATCACCAAAGAGCAGCGCAGGCGGCTTCTTGATACCCTCAAGCACCTGAGATTCTTCGTAGCGGGGAAACGCCCGGTGGAGGAGGCCATCATCACCCACGGCGGCGTAAAAGTCTCGGAGGTGGACCCCAAAACCATGGAGTCGAAGAAATGCCCCGGACTGTACTTTGCCGGAGAGATCCTGGATCTGGACGCCTATACCGGGGGCTTTAACCTGCAAATCGCCTGGGCAACGGCGCATGCGGCGGGAACTTCCTGTGGCAAAAAGGACGAAAGTGTGTTATAGTACTGAGGAAGAAAATAGTGTGCTAGCGCAGAGAGAAATAGCGCACTATAGGAAATTTATTTACGGGGAATATCATGCAGATCGCCAGACGCATTTGCAATGGGGTTCCCCCAGAAAAGAGTGTGTTATTGAATGAGCAAATACTATTCCATTGCCATTGACGGCCCCTCCGGTGCGGGAAAAAGCACCATTGCCAAGGCCGCAGCCAAGGCGCTGGGCTTCGTGTATCTGGACACTGGGGCGATTTATCGGACGGTGGCGTGGCATATCACCATGATGGGCATTGGCCCCAAGGACACCGACCATGTCCCCATGCTGCTGGACGATGCCAACATTAAAATCGACTTCCGGGAGGACGGTCAGCACATGATCCTCAACGGAAAGGACATCACCGGCGAGATCCGTACCCCGGAGATCTCCGCCTGCGCCTCCAAGGTGGCGGCACTCAGCTGCGTTCGGGACTTCCTGTTGGATCTCCAGCGGGATCTCGCTAAGCAGCACAATATCATCATGGACGGGCGGGACATCGGCACCGTAGTGCTGCCGGGCGCCTCCCTTAAAATCTACCTCACCGCCTCGGCGGAAAAGCGCGCCCAGCGCCGGTATGAGGAGTATATCGAGAAGGGGCAGAAGGCCACCTATGAAGAGGTGCTTGCCGATCAGAAGCAGCGGGATTATGACGATTCCCACCGGAAGATCGCGCCTCTCAAGAAGGCCGCCGATGCGGTGCTGGTGGACACCTCGGAGCTGAGCCTTCAGGAGTCCATTGACACGGTGGTGGCGCTGATGCGGGAGAAGCTGGAGCTATGACCGAGAAAAAGTGGTATAAGATCTTCTACGCCATTGTATGGCCCTTTGTCATGCTGTTTTATCCCATGAAGTTCATCGGCAAGGAGAACATCCCGGAGGGGGGTGCGCTGGTGTGCGCCAACCATTCCTCGGCGGTGGATCCGTTCTTCCTGGCCTTTGCGCTGGGACGGAACCGGCAGATCCGCGCCATGGCAAAGGAATCCCTGCTGAATATCTTTTTTATCGGGAAGATATTAAAGCTGGTGGGTACCTTTGGGGTGCGCCGGGGCGCATCGGACATCCACGCAGTGAAGTATGCGCTGGAGGAGCTGAAAAAGGGCGAATATGTCGTCCTGTTCCCGGAGGGGACACGGGTAAAATCACGGGAAGAAGGGGAGCCGAAAACCGGCGCCGCCATGCTGGCGACCCGCACCGGAGTCAATGTGCTGCCGGTGTACATTCCCATGCACAAGAAGCCCTTCCGGATCAACCGGGTATACATCGGGAAGCCCTATAAAATGGCCCCGGAGGGAAAGCGCGCCACCTCCAAGGACTATGAGACGTTTACCGCCGATCTCATGGACCGCATCTATGATCTGGGGGACGGGGTATGAGAGTTGAGGTTGCAAAAACCGCCGGGTTCTGTCCCGGCGTGAAGCGCGCGGTGGACATGGTGGAGGCGGCGGCAATGAGCGGCGTTCCCACGGTAACCTACGGCCCCATCATCCATAATCACCATGTGGTGGAGCGGTTCGCCGCCATGGGGGTACATCAGGTGGAGCACTATGACGAGGTTCAGCCGGGCACGCAGGTGGTCATTCGCAGTCACGGCGTGTCGCGGGCGGTCTATGAGGGACTAAATTCCCGTGGAGCCGTGATTCAGGACGCCACCTGTCCCTATGGCAAGCGGATCCACCAGATCGTTTCCAAAGGCTCAGAGCAGGGGAGATGCCCC
>CAJKSU010000092.1 GCA_905202605.1 uncultured Eubacteriales bacterium | reverse complement strand
CAGCCTCCAGACCCTTTACACCACGGTGGATACGTTGGTGGTGGGGCGATTTGTTGGAACGGCAGCGCTGGCTGCGGTGTCTACCTGCGGAGAATTGGTGAATTTCTATAGCATGATCGGCATGGGGCTTGCCTCGGCGGGACAGATCATCATTGCCCAGTTCGTGGGGAAGGACGATAAGGAGTCCGTGGGAAAAACCATTGGCGCAATGTTTTCGACGCTTACGGTACTGGCAGCGCTGTTCAGCGCTCTATGCGTTTTGACGCTGGATCGGCAGCTCCAATGGATCAAGCTTCCGGCGGAGGCATTGGCAGACGGAAGAAGCTATACGCTGGTTTCCGCAGTAGGCTTTGTGTTTATCTATGGGTATAATGCAGTCAGCGCAGCGCTGCGGGGCATGGGAGACAGTAAGCGGCCGCTGCTGTTTGTTGCCATTGCATCCGTAGCGAATCTGCTGCTGGATCTGCTGTTTGTGCTGGGCTTTGGCTGGGGCGCATTTGGTGCGGCGTTGGCAACGATCCTGGGGCAGGGATTTTCTCTGGTGAGCTCGGTGATTTATCTGTATCGCCGGAAAGACGCCTTCTGCTTTGATTTCCAGCTCCACAGCTTTCGTCCGGAACGCCGGTATCTGAAAATGCTGCTGCAACTGGGTGTTCCCACTGCGGCACAGTTTGCGGCGATCCTGATTTCCGTGCTGTTTATCGGCGCGCAAATCAACAGCTTTGGCGTTGCGGCCTCAGCAGCCAACGGAATTGCCAACAAGCTGGAGAATATTCTGCGAATCGTCAGCAATTCCGTGGGGACGGCGGGCTCGGCGATGATTGCCCAAAACCTGGCGGCCAAGCAGCATAAGCGTGTGGAGAAAATTCTGGGCTGGGTTATGGTCATCTGCGTCAGCTGGGCGGCACTCTGCTCTGCAGCGATCCTTCTGCTGCCTCAACAGATATTCAGCCTGTTTAACCGGGATGCGGCGGTGCTGGAATATGCGATGATCTATGGGCCTGTGGGCGTCCTGTGCTATATGAGCAATGGTCTGCGGGCAACGGCAAATGCGCTCATCAATGGCATTGGTTTTGCGGCGCTGTCTCTGACCTCGGGACTTCTGGACGGTGTGGCGGCAAGAATCGGCTTCTCCCTGCTGCTGGGCGTTGGCTTCAGTATGGGACTGCTGGGCTTCTGGATTGGCAGCGCACTGGCGGGGTATGTTCCCGTTGTGATTGGCTTGGTATATTTCCTGTCCGGAAGATGGAAAACCCACCGGCTGATTACCCATCAGGAGAATTAAAAATGCAATCGTAAAAATCGCCCTGGAGCGAGCTGCAAAAATTGCGGCAGGCTCCAGGGCAATCGTTATGTTCTGTCCTTCAGGAAAAACAGCAGCTTCAGCAGCCGATAATGCTTTCCCTCCAACAGGGTATAGGCCAGCTGCTTGCTGCGGGGCAGTTGGGATAAGAGGGGATTGTCCCGATAGTTTGGGAAGTTCTTTCGGAGATAGTCCCGGAATTCTGCCAGAAGCGGATGCTTAGGGTCGGCACGCAGCACGCGAACTGAGGCCGCCAGATATACGTGATCGATGCAGAGCCGTTCCAGCTGTACCTGATACCGGTCAAAGAGCCCGTGTTCCCGATACCAGCCCAGAAGATCCTCAAAGGCATCAATGATTTCCCGATTTCGGGCGATATTGCTGTTCCGGGTGATGGAGCCGTCCCGCTGGACGTAGTGATACCATGTGTTCGGCAGGGAGACAACAGTATCCGCCAGAGCAAACAGCTTCGGCGTGGTGCGGAGATCCTCATACCACACACGGGAGGGGAAGCGGATGCCGGAGGAACGGAATAATTCCCTGCGTATCACCCGGCAGCAGGCATTCGGCAGCGCCAGCAGAATTGCAGGATGGGAGGACAGCGCCAGCGGCTGATGATAGGGGAGGGCGTCTACAAAGGGGGCGATGTCATGAACACCGTCGGAGGTGACGAAGCCGAAGGAATAGATGTCCGCAGGGATGCGGGCCATTTCCTCGGAAAGCCCATGGAGAGCATCCGGGGAGAGAAAATCGTCGCTGTCCAGAAATACCAGATAGTCACCCTTTGCCGCCTCAATTCCGGTGTTCCGGGCCGCACCCAGACCGCCGTTTTCCTGATGAATTACCCGGCAGTGATATTCCTGCGCCAGCTGGTCGCACAGAGCGCCGCTTTCATCGGTGGAGCCGTCGTCCACCAGAATCAACTCATAATCCCCGCAGGTTTGGGCGGCAACAGAGGCAACGCAGGCGGGAAGATACTGGGCTACATTATAGACCGGAACAATAACGGAAAATTTCAAGACGGACGTTCCTCCTTCGGGGGATAAACCTTGATACGGGTGAGATAGTACGCCAGTGCCAGCACCATCGAGAGATAGAAGGAGGCATTGGGGCGGCGCAGCACACCGGCGGTGCAGTAGGAATAGACCAGCAGCAGGATCAGCGCCAACCCAATGGCACCGGCCATGGGGGTAAAATAGGTTTTGGGATCCCGCACCAGCACTCGGATGATTTGCAGCAGAAAATACCCGATAAACGACAGCAGCAGCACCAGCCCTACGATTCCGTAGAGAAAATAGATGCCGTGGAAATCGTTTTCCACATCGTAGATTTTTCCCTTGAAATACATGCGTCCCAGCTCAATGCCGAACAGCCTTGCCGAGAAGGGCAGCTCGTCCTGAAGCATTTCACAGAAATAAATTTTCTGCTTCCGTACTGCGGTGATCTCCTGCACATTGGAGGAGAAGTTGTACTTTCGGATGACCGCCTCTGCGCCGAAGCGTTCGGTGATATTGGAGGCGCACCATTGGTAAACCGGGGTCAGGCGCTTGATCTTTGCCTGCTCGCTTTCCGACGCAGACTTGGATGCGGACCGTTCGGAGCCCTCCTGCTCCAGCGAGTCCTCTGCCTGCTGGATTTTAATAGATGCCCAGCCCTGCTTTTCCTCCATGGAGTCGGTGTAGATGTGCTGGTTCTGATACATGGGCGAGTGATGGAAGCCCACAAGGCAGACTGCGGCGCACAGGAACAGAATGGCGGTTTTGGGCAGGCTGAACTGCCGGGTCAGCGCCATGATCACCGGAAGCCCCAGAGCGGAGGCCAGAATGGAGACATAGGCCAGCCGGGTGCCGATGGCGTACAGACAGGCGAAGGAGATCGCCGTGGCAGCCAGCAGCAGCGGATAACGCCATTTTCCGGTGTTGCGCAGCGCCAGCATCAAAATCACAGGGGTGGAGGCACTTAGAATAGCGGACTGGGCGTTTGTGGTGGAAAACCAGCCCAGAGTGCCAAGGCCGCTGGCGTAGGTGTGGGGATCGGTGCCGGTGAGGGTGCTCAGCAGCATCACAGCGGCGCAGATCCCAAGGTTCAGACAGAAGCCGGTCAGACAGGCACGGTAAACCGCCTCCCCCTCCCGGAGAAACGTGATAAAGCACAGGGTGTAGACGATGATCTGCACCACCCGAACGTAGTTGGTCAGGTCAGTAAAGGGATCCTGATAACCGGCCTGATAGCAGGCCGCCATATGCGCACCCCAAAAGACGGCGCATACCCCGGCGGCAATCAGATAAACCCGCTTCCGGCGGCTGATGCAGAAGGCATACAGTGCCGTAACCGCCAAAATCCCCATGCGCAGCAGCAGCGTGGGCAGGTTGCTGTGTCCGCCCAGCGACCAGAAGTAGGATGCGATGTCCAGCAGAGGCTGGAGTACCATCAGCACGATCAGCAACGTCGGCAGCCTCCGCCGGGATGCTTCTGCGAATTTTATCATAACGGATGAACCTCTCCATAAACAGTGTTAGTGACTAAAATATGTTGACACAAAATGATTATATCATAGCCCGCGCCGGGAAGTCAACGGAGGGCGGCTGGCTCCGGCGGGGACGGATCGTGCGGTGTTGCCTTTACTATGGAGATATGATACAATATACTGTCTAATTATTGCCCGACTGGGGGTCAAATCTATGAGAAAAAACGATACCGGCGCAAAGAAAAAGCAGCCGGGAAAATGGATAAACAGCCGTCCCGTCCGATGGCTCACAGGACAGCCGGACGCGCCCCGGAGCGGCGATCTGCTGCACCGCGTTTCCGGCTCCTTTGAGGCTGGATTATCAGGCGCAGTGAAGCGCCTTCATATGGAGCGGCTATTGGAGGGCAGCGTATTCCTGCATCCCGGCGCATTCTGCCTGTTGGCGGTGGCGCTACTGCCCTTCATGCCCACCATGGCACTGCTGGCGCTGACCATGGCGGCGGCGCTGGCGCTGGGGATCACCTATGGCGTGAACCGTCAGCCCGGCGGGCGCTATACCCCAACGCTTCGGTGGGCGGGGCTGTTGGCTGCGGTGTACCTTGTGAGCATTGCAACCTCGGTGAATCCGGAGAAAAGTCTGAATCCGGGGCTGCTGATGGCGGTGTTTATGCTGTTTTCTCTGGTGGTATTTCTGAGCGTCCCCTCCTATGGGGCGGTACGCAGAGCCTTTGCCGCCGTGGCGCTGGGGGCAGTGGCGGTGAGCCTGTACGGCTTCTGGCAGCGGCTGAATCCCGCCGCCTATCAGACCGGCTGGGTGGATGAGGACATGTTCTCGTCCATCACCTTCCGGGTCTATTCCACGTTTTCCAACCCCAATGTACTGGGCGAGTATTTCCTGCTGGTGATCCCCTTTACTGCGGCACTGGCGCTGACCGCGCCCAATCGCCGGAAAAAGCTGCTATGGGGGGCGGCGGCGGCCATGATGTGCGCATGTCTGCTGCTGACCTATTCACGGGGGTGCTATCTGGGGCTGCTGCTGGGCGCAGCGATTTTTCTGGTGCTGCTGGATCGGCGGTTTTTGATCCCCATGGGCATTCTGCTGGTGCTTTCGCCCTTGTATGTACCTGCTTCCATCTGGGATCGGCTGCTGTCCATCGGCAACATGGGAGACACCTCTACCAACTACCGGGTCAGCATCTGGGTCGGGACAGTAAAAATGCTGAAGGATTTCTGGCTGTGCGGCGTTGGCCCCGGCGAGGGGGCGTTTAACAGCGTATATCCCCTGTATCGGCTCAGTGCCATTGAAGCGCCCCATTCTCACAACCTGTATTTGCAGCTGCTCTGTGACACGGGCATCGTGGGACTGCTGGTATTTTTGGCCTTTGCGGGGAGCCTTCTGCGGAGCCTTCTGACGACCCTGCGGCATTGCCGCCGCCGGGAAACCAGAGTGTTTTCCATTGCGGGCATTGCGGCCTGTTCCGGCTTCCTGCTGCAAAGCTTTACGGATTACACGTTTTATAATTACCGGGTGATGCTGCTGTTTTTTGCGCTGGCGGGGCTTTGCCTGCTGCTGCGGCAGGAGGAGGCGTTATTCCTTGCTCACGGAACTGCGGGCAAGCTGGCACTGGTCCAGAGAGAAAGACCTATGGTGCTGCAGATTCTTTCGGACAGTAACTTAGGCGGTGCGGGACGGTATCTGCTGAATCTGTTTTCCGCATGGGACCAGAACCAATATGACATGGCGCTGGTGATTCCTCAGGGCGCAGTGATGGAGGCGCTTGCCGAAGAACAGGGCATTCCGGTGATCACGGCACAGGTACAGGGAGAGCGCTCCATGGATTTTCGCAGTCTGCTGGCCTTTCGGGAGATCTGTATGCTGCTTCGTCCGGAGGTGGTGCAGACCCATGGCTCTCTGAGCGGACGAATTGCGGCACGTGCCTGCGGCGCAAAAATCATTTACACCCGCCACAGCGTATTCCCGGTGTCCCCAAGGCTGAAATCCGGTCTGGGGCATCTGGTGAGCCGGTGGATCACCGGACATTATGCCGACCTCTGTCTGGCGGTCAGCCCGGCGGCGGCGGACAATCTTCTGGAGCTTGGGGCAAAGCCGGAACGGATCGTTACGGTGATGAACGGCGCGGCATCCCTTTCCCCTGCGTCGCCGGAACGGCAGGCGCAGCTGCGGGAGCAGTATGGGCTGCCGGAGGGTGTATTTACAGCGGGGATGTTTGCCCGGCTGGAGGAATATAAGGGGCAGATCACGGTGCTGGAGGCTGCAGCAATGCTCAAGGAGCAGAACCGCAGGCTGAAAATTCTGATTTGCGGCGCAGGCCCCATGGAGGAAGTCCTCAAGGATATGGTGCGGGAAATGCAGTTGGAGGACACGGTGGTGCTGGGCGGCTTTGTGACCAACGTGGACGAGCTGCTCTCCCTGATGGATGTGCAGCTCAATGCCTCCACCGGGACAGAGGCCACCTCCCTTTCGCTGATTGAGGGCATGAGCATGGGACTTCCTACCGTTGCCAGCAGTTATGGCGGCAATCCCTATCTGATCCATGACGGGCAGGAGGGGCTGCTGTTCCGGCCTGGGGATGCGGTGGAACTGGCGGACTGCCTAAGCCGCCTGATGGAGGATACTGCCCTGCGGCAGCGGCTTTCGGAGCAGGCCCGGAAATCCTATGAGGAACATTATACAGCCAAAGCCTTTGCATCCGGCGTGGAAGCTGCGTATCAGCGGGTGCTGGAAGGGAGAAAATACCATGCGACACAGAAAAATCAGTCTGTTTGATGGGTTGCTGCTGCTTTTGGTGGTGCTTTTGGGGGCGGGGGTCTACTGGAAGCTTCACACAAGAGAAGCGCCTGCGGCGCCGGATTCGGTGACGGTGCTGATGGACGACCTGCGGCGCAATTCGGACATCAATACCGAGCCGTCCGCCATGGAAGAGACGGAAAACTATGTGATCGACTACATTCTCCATCTGGATCAGGTGGATCAGGCGGAGCTGGAGCAGAGGCTCCAACCCGGCGACGAGATGCTTAACACCTATAATGATGCGATGTTTGGAACACTGAAAAAGATGACGTTCTCGGAAACGGAGGACGGGATCAGTGCGGATTTGACCATATCGATCTTTGCGGTGTTTACCAAAACGTCGGTGACAACGCCCAGCGGTGCTTCCTTAAAGGTTGGAGCGGAGCTTGCACTGAAAAACCAGAATGGGGAAGCCATTCCGGTTGGCGTAGTCACTTGGATAAAGCACTAGGAGGGCAGAGTATGAAGAAAAACGGTTTCCTGCTGATTGGTCTGGCGGCCATCCTATGTGTGCTGGTTGGCGGCGCGTATAAGCATACGGCGCTGCGAGACAAGCGGGTGGAGCTGACCTACCGCTATGATGTAAGCTATACCGTGGAGGTGCCGGATGTGGATCCGGTGAGCGCGGATATGTTCATTGAAAGAATGGGGCTATATCTGGACAGCAAAACGGTGGTTGGCTCGGTAAAAAAAGTAGGCCGTGCGCCCGCAGCCTCCGGGAAGGAGGGGTATCAGGATCTGACTCTGACGGTGTCGGCAACCGGTGCGCGGCTCTCTGAGACGCCCTATGGAAGCTATGCCCTGACGGAGCACAATCAGTGCCATTTTCTCAGCAGAATGATAGACTTTGACGGCTATGTGACATATGTGGAAGAGGAATAAGCAATGAAAAAAGTACTCATGGTTCTGATGGGACTGGAGATCGGCGGCGCGGAAACCCATGTGGTAGGGCTGTCCCTGACCCTGCAGCAGCGGGGCTGGGAGGTGGTTGTTGCCTCCAACGGCGGCGTATACGAAAAGAAGCTGGAGGAGCATGGAATCCGCCATTATCAGATCCCGGCGAACACCAGAGCACCGGGGGATATGCGGCGATCCTATGTGGGACTTCGGCGAATCATTGAGCTGGAAAGGCCGGATGTGGTGCATGCCCACGCCAGAATCCCGGCGTTCCTCTGCGGTATTTTGCAGCGGAAGATGAGTTTCCCCTTTGTTACAACGGCCCATTGGGTTTTCCGGGTGAATCCGGTGCTGCGGCTGCTGACGGACTGGGGGCAGCAGACCATTGCAGTCAGTGAGGACATTCGGGAATATCTGATCCGACATTACGATCTTCCTGCCGGACAGATTCATACCACTGTAAACGGCATTGACACGGACGAATTTTCCCCGGCTGTGTCCGGTGCGGAGATTCGCCGGGAATTTCAGATTCCGGTGGATGCGATGGTGGTTACCTGCGTCACCCGGCTCCATGAAAGCCGGGCGAAGTCGGCGGAGCTGCTGCTTGCCTGTGCGCCATCGCTTGCGAAGAAGGTTCCGGCGGTTCGTATGCTCATTGTGGGAGGCGGCGAGCGCATGAAGGAGCTTCATCATCAGGCAAAGCGGATCAACGGTACGCTGGGTTATCCCTGCGTGATTTTGACCGGAGGACGGACGGATGTTGCGGGTTTTGTGGCGGCAGGCGATGTGTTTGTAGGGGTCAGCCGTGCGGCGCTGGAGGCTATGAGCGGAGGGAAACCGGTGCTGCTCTGCGGCAATGAGGGCTATGGCGGACTTGCAAGTGAAGAAAACGCCCAGGAGAACCTCGCCACCAACTATTGCTGCCGGGGCTGTCCCATGCCGGACGAAGCACTGCTGGAGCAGGATCTTCTGACGCTGCTGACCTGTACGCCGGAGGAGCGGAAGCGCCTTGGCGCAGAGAGCAGAGCGATTGTGCAGCGGGAGTTCTCTCTGGAAACCATGGCGAAAGACTGCGAAAATGCATACGAGCTGGCGCTGCATCCAAAGAAAAAGGTGCTGGTGTCCGGGTACTATGGCTATGGAAATCTGGGCGATGACACGATTCTTGAAACCATATGTCGAAGTTATGGAGCGGCATATGAGCTGATGGTGCTGTCTAAGACACCTCGACAGACGGCGATGGCCTATGGGGTCACAGCCATCCCGAGGTTTCATATGGGGCAGGTACACAAGGCAATACGCGGAAGCAGTATGCTAATCAGCGGCGGGGGCAGTTTGCTTCAGGACCGTACCTCCACCAGATCCCTTCTGTACTATCTGGCGGTGATTCGTATGGCGCTGCGTCGGCATAAGCCTGTGATGGTCTACGCCAACGGGATCGGGCCGGTCAACAGGAGACGTAACCGTCGACAGGTGACAAAGGTGCTCAGCCGGGTAACCGCCATCACCCTGCGGGATGAGGACTCCCGGAAGGAGCTTCAGGAAATGGGACTGACCAGAAGCGATCTGGTGGTAACGGCGGACCCGGTGTTTGAGATGGTACCGGCGTCGACGGAGCGGGCGGCGCAGATCTTTGCCCAGACGGACATTCCCATGGATCGGCCGCTGCTGGGGGTTTCTCTGCGCACGGTCAGCCGCGGAGCGCAGCTGAAAATAGCGCAGCTGCTGGACGGAATCTGCAAATCGTCGGGCTGTGTTCCGGTGTTCCTGTGTATGCAGCCCTCGGTGGATGCGCGGGCGGCGCAGGATGTAATGGGGCTGATGGCGGTGAAGGGCTATCTGCTGTCGGGGAGTCTTTGCGCCAGAGATATGATGGCGGTGATCCGAGAGATGGAGGCGGTCATCAGCATGCGGCTCCACACGCTGATTTTTGCCGCGGATGCGGGAACGCCGGTGCTGGGCTTTGACTATGATCCCAAACTGGTGAGCCTTTTGCGGACGCTGGACATGCCCTCACTGGGGTCGATAGAGCAGTTGCAGCCGGAGAAAGCGCTTCCGCTGGCCTGCTCTGTACTGGAGCAGACGGAGGCACTGCGAGAGAAGATGCATACTGCTGCGGCGGCTCAGAGGGAAAAAGCGGCGCAGAATGACAGCATCCTGCGGCAGCTGCTCAGCGCCGGGCCACAGCCCAGACGGGTGATGTTCCTGATCGGCGGCGGCGATACCGGCGGCGCCAAGACGCATGTGCTGTCACTGCTCCGGGAGCTGATGGATGACGGCTATGAAACGCTTCTGGTCTGCTTTATGGAAGGACCTTTTGCTCAGGAAGCACGGGATCTGGGAATTCCCACAGAGGTGCTGCCCCGGACAAAGGTCGTCCACTGCTATCGGGCGCTGCTGGCGATGATCCGGAAAATGCAGCCGGATCTGGTGCATTGCCACGGCGCAAAGGCAAATATGTTCGGCAGAATGCTCATGGGGCAGATCACTCAGCCGGTGCTTACCACGGTACACAGCGATCCGCAGCTGGACTATCTGGGACGGCCCATGGCAAAGCTGCTCTATGGAACCATCAACGACTGGGCGCTGCGGAAGATCCCCTATCGGGTGTGCGTGTCCGACACCATGCGCCAGCTGCTGATCGGACGGCGGTTTAATGAAAAGAGCCTGTACGTGATTTATAACGGCGTGGCAATTTCGCCGGATCCGCCGGCGCTGACCCGCTCGGAGTTCTTTGAGAAAATCGGCATGAAGAAAAAAATTAATTATGATCCGAAG
>CAJKSU010000091.1 GCA_905202605.1 uncultured Eubacteriales bacterium | reverse complement strand
AGCATGGAGGTATCAAGCGAAAGCATAGCGCTGCCTGCATCGCCCCACTTCTTGTGGGTGAAAAAGTTGTAATAATCCGCACGTGCCTTATCCTGCTTTTTGATGGCTTTCTCCGCCAGCGTCGGGTTGGAAATGGACTGATCCTTCATCACCCGCTCCACCCGGTACTCCATGGGAGCATGCAGGAACACGGTAAGCAAATTTTTCTTTTCCCGGAGGATGTAGTCGGCACAGCGACCCACAATCACGCAGTTATCGGCCTGTGCCACCTTGCGGATGATATTGAACTGTGCAAAAGCCAACTGCTGATTCAGCGGCAGATTGTCACTAGTGGCCGCTCCCGTCATATACAGGCTGTAAATAAGGCTGCCGCTGGGTCTCTCGTCGTAATGCTGCATGGCAGCTGGAGAAAAGCCGCTCTCCTCCGCAGCCATGGTCAGGATTTCTTTGTCATAAAAGGCGTATCCCAGCCGCTTGGCTACCTTTTCACCAATCTCCCGTCCGCCGGAACCAAACTGTCTTCCAATTGTGATAATCATAGGAACACCGCCTTATCTAAAATTTGGAGCTATGCGCCCATCTTCATCTTTAGAATAGCACTTTTCGTGGGAAATATCAACTTTTAATTTGAATTAAATCCGAAATTTATACACCCTGCACAATCAATTTCACAGGATTCCGTCAAAACCGCAAAACCTTGATCAGGTTGGTGGAGCCGCTGATGCCCACGGGAATTCCCGCCGTGACCACCGCCAGATCATCCTCCCGGACATAGCCCAGATCCCATGTGCGGCTTCGGGCCAGATTCAGCAGCTTATCCGTAGAATCCACCACCGGGGCCAGCGCCGTCTCCACGCCCCAGACCAGACTCAAAAGCCGCCGGGTCCGCTCATCCACGGTCAGCGCTAAGATTGGGCAGCCCGGACGGTATCGTGCCACCGCCTTGGCGGTAATGCCCCGATGGGTGACCGTCACGATTGCCTTGGCATCCAGTTCCATGGCGGTGGTGCAGCAGGCTCTGGAAATCGCCAGACCCACGTTGCGGCTGTGAACGATCCTCTGCCCGCAGAAGTCCTTCCAATAGTCGATGCTGCCCTCTACATGCTGGGCAATGTCCGCCATGGTGGTCAGCGCCTCCACGGGATATTTTCCGGAGGCGGTTTCCCCGGAGAGCATCACGGCGCTGGCTCCGTCGTACACCGCCTGAGCCACATCGTTGACCTCGGCTCTGGTGGGCCGGGGATTGCGGATCATAGAGTCCAGCATCTGGGTCGCCACAATGACAGTTTTCCCCGCCTTCCGGCAGCGCTCGATGATCTCCTTCTGGAGCATGGGAACCTGATAGCTTGGAACCTCCACCCCCAAATCGCCGCGGGCGACCATAACGCCGTCCGCCGCTTCGATGATCTCATCAATGTTGTCAATGCCCTGCTGATTCTCAATCTTTGCAATAATTTCCATGCTTCCGGCGCCCACTCGCTCCAGCAGATTGCGGATATCCATTACATCCTGAGCCGAGCGGGTAAAGGATGCGGCGATAAAATCAAAGCCGTTTTCCACCGCGAACAGAATATCACTGCGATCCTGCGGGGACAGGAACGGCAGATCCACGGGGGTTCCCGGCAGATTGATGCCCTTATGATCCTTGACCTCGCCGCCGTTCGCCACGGTGCAGATCACGTCCTCTCCGGAGATCTCCTGCACGATCAGCTCAATGAGGCCGTCGTCCACGCAGATGCGCACCCCCGGCTCCACCACATGGCTGAGATTGGGGTAGCTGGTGGAGCAGCCGGTTTCATCTCCCATGCGGCTGCCGCCGTAGAAGATAAAGGTTTCTCCGGCCTTCAGCACCGCCTTGCCGTCGTGGAACAGCCCGGTGCGGATCTCCGGCCCCTTGGTATCACACATGGTGCCGATGGGCAGCCCCAGCTGCTCCCGAATCTCCTGAAGCAGATTCAGCTGCGCAAGATGGCTGTCGTGATTCCCATGGGAAAAATTCATCCGGGCAACGTTCATTCCGCCGAGGCAGAGCTTTTTCAGTACTTCCTTATCCATGGTCGCAGGCCCCATGGTGCAGATGATCTTTGTTTTACGCATGCAGAACCCCTCCTTGCCTCCCGGCACATCATTCTATGCGTTCCCGCCCGCGGTTTCTTCGGGGCGGAGTGGTCTTTCGTTGTGCTTACATTATACCATACGTTTGTAACAACGCAAGAAAAAACCGTCTCTTTTTCGAGATTTTACGCAGAGAAAATACTGCCCGCATCCCGCAGGCAGCATTTCGTACTCTTATTTAAATTTCCGCAATCAGCTGCTGATAGACCCGGCGGGCCTCCAAAATCTTCTCCACCGCGCAGTGCTCATCCCGCATATGCGCCAGCTTGTACTCGCCGGGGCCAAAGCCCACACAGGGGATCCCCAGACTGATGGGCGTTACCGCATTGGTGCCGAAATCCCAGAAATCGTACTTCGTCACCGGCGTTCCGGTAACCGTTTCCACCGCCCGGCGCAGTGCCACAGTGAGGGGATGATCCTTGGAGATCTCCCAGGGATCGTGCATCGGCTCATAGCGCAGCTCCTCCCCCTTCCATGAGGTATGCACCAGCGTTCCCACCTCCCAGCGGGCGTCCTTTCCGGCGATCAGCGCATCCATTTCCGCCTTGACCTGATCGAGCGTCTCACCGTTGCCCAGCCGACGATCCAGATAAATGCTACACTGGCTGGGAACTGCATTGAGGGATGCCGCCACGCAGGAAATATCCGACAGCACCACCGTGCCGCCCTTGCCCTGAGCCATGAGATTCTTGTTCAGCTGCTCCACCCGCTGGATGATCTCCGCCATCTCATAGACCGCGTTCTTGCCCTTTTCCGGCGCGGAGCCGTGGGCAGAGATGCCGTTGGTGATGATCCGTACCTGCGCCTTGCCCTTGTGACCCAGCGTGATCACATTGTCGCAGGGCTCACAGATCACGCAGTAATCCGGCTTCCAGCCACAGCTTTGATAGAGATGCTGGAGGTTTACGCCGTCGCAGTATTCCTCGCAGACTGTGCCGGTGACATAGACCGTCTTGCCCTTCAGCAGTCCCTTTTCCTTTGCCTCCGCTGCGGCGAAAATTGCCGTGACCAGCGCGCCCTTCATATCCACAGAGCCTCTGCCCCAGATTGCGCCGTCCACGATCTCTCCGGAGAAGGGCGGCACCTGCCACAGCTCCCCGTCCTCCACCCGGACGGTATCCATATGTCCGTCAAACTGGAGGAGCTTCGGGCCGTTTCCCACCCGTCCGATGACGTTGCCGGTGGCGTCGATATGAGCCTCGTCATAGCCCAAGTTCTTCATCAGCGCCAGAAGATACTGAGCAATGTTTCCCTCCTCGTCAGAATAGCTGCGGATCTGTACCGCCTTCTGTACGGCTTCAATCAGATGCTCCATCATTGATTTCATCCTTTCTTTGACGCTTTCTCCCGCTCCACATCTGCGGTGATTTCCGCATAGGAAACGGGATCGGTGTTCCCTTCGGTGTTGAAAAACAAAATTCTCGAATCCGAGCCGATGCCCAGCCGTGCTTTCTGTTCCGGCATCCTTGCCAGCTCCAGAAACGCGCCGATGGCAGACGCACCGGATTCCCCGGATACCACGCCATATTTCTTGAGTGCCCGCATGCCGCATTTGGCGGCGTCATCGCCGCATCGGAGCGCAAAGCTGCCATAATCCCGGAGAATGTCCCATGCAACAGTACAGGGAGAGCCGCAGTTCAGCCCCGCCATGATCGTCTCCCCATTCCCCCTAGCGGTGTGGGGCTGACCGTCCCCCGCCTCCATGGATTCATAGATGCAGGCTGCGCCATACGGCTCTACCAGAATGATCGTCGGGCAGTCGGCTCCATAGCGCGCCCGGAAGTAGCCCGCCACAGCCCCCGCCATGGCGCCAACCCCCGTCTGGAGGAGGATATGGGTCGGCGCAGCGCCGCCAAGCTGCTCGACGGCCTCCTGAGCCATGGTGGTGTAGCCCTGCATGATCCATTTTGGAACCTGCTCGTAGCCCGGCCATGAGGTATCCTGCACCAGCACCCAGCCCTCTTTTTCGGCGCACTTATTTACATAATTTACCGTATCGTCATAATTCCACTGGGTAATGGTTACCTCCGCCTGTCCCGCGTCCCGGATGGCCTGCGCACGGCGGGGAGACGATCCCTTTGGCATAAACACCTTTGCCGGACACCCCAGCAGCCCCGCCGCCCATGCAACGCCCTTCCCGTGGTTGCCGTCGGTGGCGGTGGCAAAGGTCAGCTGATGAAGCCGATCCCTGTATTCCGGCTTTTGCAGCTCCGGGACCGTAATTTGCTCCGGGCGCAGCCTCAGCCGCCCCCCGGCGGCATGGGCAACCGCATAGATGCCGCCCAGCCCCTTAAAGGCATTCAGCCCGAACCGGCTGGATTCATCCTTCACCAGCAGCTCCGCCACGCCGCATTCCGCCGCCAGCTCCGGCAAATGGATAAGCTCGGTCTGCCTGTACCCCGGCACCTGCCGGTGGAAGGCCATGACCCGCTCCGCCACCGCCGGAGACAGCCACGCGATATCTGCGCCCTGCTCCGACATTCTCATGCCATTTTCGATCACGTCCATTTTTCTTTCCCCTTCTTGCTTTCTGTCAAAATCTCGACTATGATGTATGGGAACCTTGCTGCGCGCCAACAGGAGGTACTTATGCAGATTTATGATATTCCCATCGACAGCACCCGACAGGAAACCACCGCCCACGGCACCTTTGACTTTCCGCTGGCTGTCTATGAAACGATTCTAAGTAAAAATATACTGGGCTTTGTCAGCTGGCATTGGCACCGGGAATTTCAGTTCTGTCTGGTCACCGCCGGCACCGTGGCCTTCTGGGTGCAGGGGAGGCAACTGACACTCCCCGCCGGACAGGGGCTGTTTATCAACAGCAACGTCCTCCATATGGCAAAGCCGGAAACGCCGGATGCCGCTTACTGCTGTATCGACATTCTGCCGTCTCTGCTCTGCGGCTTTCCGGGCAGTCTTCTGGATGTGTCGCTGGTCACGCCGCTGTAGGCGGACGCCTCTCTGCCGCTGTTTCTGTTTTCCGGAGACACCGCCGAAACAAGGGAGATCTTAGCCCTGCTAAAGCGGGTACGCCAGCTGTCCCGCCAGCCGGGAACCGGCTATCCGGCGCAGGTCACCGGGCTGATCATGGAGGTGCTGGGCAATATGCTCTCCGCCCAAAAGTCCGCTCCCGGCGGCGCCGGCATGGTGCTACCATGGCTCCGCGGTGTGCTACAGCACATCGACCGGCACTATATGGAGCATTTGACCCTTGGGCAGTGCGCCCAGCGCTCCGGCCTCAGCGACAGCGAATTCTGCCGCCAGTTCAAGCGGGCGATGCACTGCACCCTCACCGGCTACATCCGTCAGGTGCGGCTGCAAAAAAGCGCCGCCGAGCTGCTGCTCCATCCGGAGAAGTCCGTCAGCCAGATCGCCTATGCCACCGGGTTCAGCACCACCAGCTATTTTATCAGCCAGTTCCGCGCCGCCACCGGGAAAACGCCGCTGGCCTACCGGCAGGAACGCAGCGCCGGGCATAGGGATTGAGTACAGTATCAGTATATCGATATTTTGAATGGATGTATACAAATATTCCTGCGAATTATATCAATATTTTGCGTATTTGAGGAAGGCATGGATTTGCACTCCCACAATTCACCGATGAAGAAATCAATCGAATCTTGAGTCCCATGTAACGCTCCGTTTTCGTAAGTAAACCTAACGCCATACAAACTACAGCAAAAAGCACTCCCTCTCCCGGTACATTTCGGGAAAAGGAGTGCCTTATTTTTTCATTCCGGCGTAAAATTACTGTGCATCCACCTTCGCCATATGCCGGATCAGCTCCAGCAGCTTGTGGGAATAGCCCATCTCATTATCATACCATGCAACCACCTTCACAAAGGTGTCGGTCAACGCAATGCCTGCCTTGGCGTCGAAGATGGAGGTTCTGGAATCGCCCAGAAAATCGGAGGACACCACGGCCTCATCGGTATAGCCCAGCACGCCCTTCAGTTCGCCCTCAGAGGCGTCCTTCATGGCCTTGCAGATCTCCTCATAGGTGGCAGGCTTTTTGAGATTGGCGGTCAGATCCACCACGGAAACGTCCAGCGTAGGAACCCGCAGGCTCATGCCGGTGAGCTTGCCGTTCAGCTCCGGGATCACCTTGCCCACCGCCTTGGCTGCGCCGGTGGTGGAGGGGATGATATTGCCGGTGGCTGCCCGGCCGCCGCGCCAATCCTTCATGGAGGGGCCGTCTACGGTCTTCTGGGTGGCGGTAACGGAGTGAACGGTGGTCATGAGGCCGTCCTCAATGCCGAAGCAGTCGTTTAAGACCTTGGCAACGGGAGCCAGACAGTTGGTGGTGCAGGAAGCGCCGGACACGAACTGCATGTCGCTGCGGTACTGATTCTGATTAACGCCCATGACGAACATGGGGGTATCGTCCTTAGAGGGTGCGGACATCACCACATGCTTTGCCCCGGCAGCCAGATGTCCCTTGGCCTTCTCTTTGGTCAGGAACAGGCCGGTGGACTCGATCACATAGTCCGCACCAACCTTCCCCCATGGGATATTGGCAGGCTCTCTCTCCGCAAATACGGGGATCTCTTTTCCGTTTACCACAATGGCGCTGTCGGTGCTGGAAACCTCGCCCTGAAAACGCCCGTGCATGGTGTCATATTTCAGCATATACGCCAGATACTCCGGCTCACACAGGTCGTTGATGCCAACAATCTCAATTTCAGGATACTTTACGCTGGCTCGAAATACCATACGGCCAATTCTTCCAAATCCATTGATACCAACCTTAATAGACATATCTTCTACCTCCTGAACGAAACACAATCGAAACACATAAAAAGCGGGAGCATGGCATTGAAGTACAGTATATGCACTTTACTAAAGCATTATGCCGGCTTCTGGTTATACTCATTCCACTTGTTCCATACGTTTATTACATCATTATCCTATCACGTTTCCCCGCCTCTGTCAATGCTCCGTGGTAAAATCGTCTGTAAGAATTCCCAGTTTTCTTTCGGTTCTACATGACTAATCTGGTAAAACCGTGAAAAGGGTGCTCTTTAGCTGAAAAAAGTGTTGAATTTCTCAGGAAGCATGCTATAATGAAGACAAGTTTTTTCCGTGTGAGGTAACGTTATGCGTATCGTATCCAATCGATTTTACGGTCTGTTTACCTGCTCCTTTTGGGGAGCGGGCGTTTGTCGTATTTAGATTGGATCATAACCTTCCGGGAAAGCTAACGGTAGCGCGCTCCTGCTGAATGTTAGGTTCAGTCGGGGGCGTATTTTTTATTCTGTCAGACAAAACAATATTTTCGATATAAGGAGCGATTTTCAATGGTTATTATTATGAAGCCCGGCACTACCCAGGAGCGGATCGATGCGCTGGCCCATGAGCTGGAGGTAAAGGGGCTGCGGGTCGGCATTACCAACGGCGTAGGCTGCTCGATCCTCGGTCTGGTGGGCGATACCACCGATCTGGACGCAGACGATCTGATGCTCCATGAGGGTGTAGAGCGTGTCATGCGCGTGCAGGAGCCCTATAAAAAGGCAAACCGCAAGTTCCATCCCGCCGACACCGTGGTACAGGTGGGCGATGCGAAGATCGGCGGCGGCAATTTCACCGTGATTGCAGGTCCCTGCTCCGTGGAGAACGAGGAGCAGATCATCTCCGTGGCAAAGGACGTGCAGAAGAGCGGCGCAAAGCTCATGCGCGGCGGCGCATTCAAGCCCCGCACCTCCCCCTATTCCTTTCAGGGCATGGGCGTTCAGGGGCTGGAGCTGCTGCTGAAGGCAAAGAAAGCCACCGGCCTCCCCATTGTTACTGAAATCATGAGTCCCAAATACTGCGAAATCTTCGAGAACACCGTAGACGTGGTGCAGATTGGCGCACGGAACATGCAGAACTTCGACCTTTTGAAGGAAGTGGGCAAGATGTCCAAGCCCGTTCTGCTCAAGCGCGGCCTTGCCAACACCTACGAAGAGTGGATCATGTCCGCGGAATATATCATGTCCGAGGGCAACGAAAACGTCATTCTCTGCGAGCGCGGCATCCGCACCTTTGAGACGTACACCCGCAACACGCTGGACATCAGCGCCATCCCCTGCCTGCGGAGAATGACCCACCTGCCCATTATCGTAGACCCCAGCCACTCCGGCGGTACCGCATGGCTGGTAGAGCCGCTGACCATGGCTGCCATTGCCGCCGGTGCAGACGGCATTATCGTAGAGGTTCACAACGATCCTCCCCACGCCAAGTGCGACGGCAAGCAGAGCCTGACCCCCGGTCAGTTCGATAACCTCATGCACAAGGCAAACGCACTGGCGCAGTTCATGGGGAAGACCGTATGAAAACCCTGCACGTAAATATTCCGGGCCGGGAATACGACATCGTATCCCAGCCGGGACTGCTGGATCAGGCCGGTCAGCTCCTTCGCCCGATTCTAAAGGGGCGCATGGCAGCCATCGTCACCGACAGCAATGTGGAGCCGCTGTATGCCGCACGTCTGGCACGCAGCCTGCATCTCGCCGGATTTCAGGCCGCCCTGCTGGAGATTCCCGCCGGGGAGACCAGCAAATGCCCGGAGGTACTTGCCGAACTGTGGGAGCAGATGATGGACGTGGGACTTACCCGCTCCGACGCCGTGATCGCATTGGGCGGCGGCGTGGTCGGCGATCTTGCGGGCTTTGCCGCGGCAACCATTCTCCGGGGCGTGGACTTTGTGCAGATACCCACCACCCTGCTTGCTCAGGTGGATTCCTCCGTGGGTGGGAAGGTAGCGGTGGATCTCCGTGCCGGAAAGAATCTGGCAGGCGCATTCTATCAGCCGAAACTGGTGATCATGGATCCGGACTGCCTGAAAACGCTGCCGGATCGGGTATTCTCCGACGGCATGGCAGAGGTCATTAAATACGGCTGTATCTGGGATCGGGCGCTGTTTGACCAGCTCCGCACATGGAAGGACCGGAGCGGAATCATGGCGCATATTGAGGACATTACCCTCCGCTGCTGCGATATCAAGCGGCAGGTGGTGGAGCAGGATGAGCACGATACCGGAATCCGGATGCTGTTGAACTTCGGGCATACGCTGGGTCACGTCTACGAAAAGGCCTACCAGTATGAGAAATACACCCATGGAGAAGCCGTTGCCGCCGGTATGGTTGCCGCCGCAAAAATCGGCGCACATCTGGGCATGACTCCGCCTGACGCAGAGCAGGAAATCGCCGCGCTGCTGCAAAGCTATGGTCTTCCCACTGCAATCTCCGCATCGGAGCAGGACTATCAGGACACACTGGTAAAGGATAAAAAGAGCCTCGGCAGTGATATTCATCTCATCGCCCTCACCGAGCTCGGTCATGCCCAGCCGGTGAAAATGCCCCAGAATAAGCTGCTGGAGCTGGTAAAGGAGTGCGGACTATGAACCTGTTGATCTCCCCCCGTTTGCTCTCCGGCTCCATCACGCCCCCCGCCTCCAAAAGTCAGGCGCACCGGCTGATCATGGGTGCCGCGCTGGCAGGCGGCACCAGCACCCTTTCCTCCGTCTCCGGCAGCAACGATATCACCGCTACGCTGGGCTGCATGGAAGCACTGGGCGCAAGCAGTGTTTCACTGGACGGCAGCACCCTTCGGATCACCGGAAGCGCCGGTGATCCCGCCCCTGCCGGTCAGGTACTGGACTGCGGGGAATCCGGCTCTACCCTACGCTTTCTGATCCCCATTGCGCTGGCGCTCACCGGAAACGTAATATTCCGCGGTCATGGCAGACTGATGCAGCGTCCCCAGACTCCCTATTTCGAGCTGTTCCGAAAAAAAGGCATTGACTACCGACTGGAGGGCGATCTTCTGACCGTGCAGGGCGCTTTAACGCCGGGGCAGTACGCCCTTCGCGGCGACATATCCAGCCAGTTTATCACCGGTCTTCTGTATGCGCTTCCCCTGCTTCATGGGGACAGCGATATTGTGCTGACCACCCAACTGGAATCGGAAAGCTACGTTAATCTCTCGCTGGACGCCCTCCGGCAGTTTGGCATTGTCATTGAGCCGGCTGCTCATGGCTGGCATATCCCCGGCAACCAGAGCTATCAGCCGCATGACTGCGTCGTGGAAGCGGATTATTCCCAGTCCGGCTTTTTCTACGCCGCACAGGGTATCGGCAATCCCATTGCCGTTACCGGTATGAATCCTCACAGTGTACAAGGCGACCGGATTGTGGTAGACTATATGGACAGGCTAAATA
>CAJKSU010000090.1 GCA_905202605.1 uncultured Eubacteriales bacterium | reverse complement strand
ACAGCGGCGAAAGCGATTTTTACGCCATGTATGATATTATTAAGGAGCTTCTGGCCCCGGAGCATGCCACCTACGGCGTGGACAGCATGTGCGTAGACGGCTCGTTCCGGAAGGATGGCATTCTGGTTCGGATGAGCAGCGAATGCGTCACCGACGACTGCTGCTTCCACTATGACCCCACCGCCCTTACCCCCGAACAGGTGGAAACAGTCAAGGGCTGGATCAACGAGATCGTTGCCGAGCTGCACAAGCGTCTGCCCCGATAATACATCCGAATTTTCCGGCTTTGCTCCTGCGATTTGTATTCGCAGGAGTGTTTTTCTGCGCAGAATGGATTCTTTCCCGATAGTTATTACAATTTTATTACGCGAATATTGTGGATTATTCCAAATAGACAAACCAAATGGGAGATTTTATAATGTTTCTATCTGGAATGAATTCAACCGTGAAAGGAGAATGCACCATGCGAAAATCCATTCTTGCCATGCTTCTGGCCCTTGCGATGCTGGCCTCAATGCTCACCGGATGCGGCGGCAATTCCGCTTCCTCCGCTGCTGCACCTGCCCCCGCGTCCTCTGCCGAAGATGCCTCCGAGCCGTCTCAGGCTCCCACGCAGGCCCCGGCAGCTGAGCCCTCCGTTTCCGAAGCTTCCGCTGCGGAGGAAAGCACCGTAGAGGAAGCGCCTGTGGAATATGCCACCATGGCGGAAAAATATGCCGCCATGAGTCACGACACCAACGAAGCCTATAAGGAGCTTCAGGACGGCGTCGGTACCGAGATCTCCTATCCGCTGGCGGATGGCGATACTCTGACCATGTGGCGTGTATTCTCCGCGTTTATCTGGAGCGGCCTGATGGACTCCTATGCCGATATGCCCACCCTTCCCATCATTGAAGGTGCCACCGGCGTCAATATGAAGTTCATCGAATGCTCCGACTCTGCCGCCTATGAGCAGTTTAACCTGACCATCGCCACCGGCGATTACCCCGACCTGATGGCCATGGACTATTATTCCGGCGGCGTTACCGCAGCCTATGAAGACGATGTGATCATCGACCTCACCGATCTGGTTGACAACCAGATGCCCAACTACAAGACGCTGATCGAAACCATGGACGACTACACCAAGAAAAGCATTTACACCGATGACGACCGGATCCTGCGGATCTGGACGCTGGCCTCCAACGTGGTATCCGAGCAGGGCCTCAGCTACCGCGCTGACTGGGCGCAGGAATTCGGCATGGACGCTCCGGTGACCGTAGACGACATGTTTGACTACCTCACCGCCGTGAAGAACCAGTATAACTGCACCTATCCCATTTTCATCGACAACTCCGCCGTGCTGGAGGGCTTCACCGGTGCGTTTGGCACCGCAGGCATCAACCTGGGCTGGACGGATCTCGGCATGATGATGGACGGCGACACTGTGGTTTCCTCCCTCACCGACGAGCATTTCCGGAATTATATCGAGGGCTTCCACAAGTTCTACGCCGCCGGGCTGATCAAGGACGACTTCTATTCCGAGTCCTACGGCCCCGACTACATCAACAGCTATGTATCCAACGACCAGTGCGCTGTTACCTCCATCCGCGGTGACAAGTTCACCACCATGACCGTCGCCGCCATCTCCCCCGCCTTTGATTTTGAGGCCATGGCGCCGCTGGTGGAGAACGCCGGCGACACCTATAAGTTCCGCATGCGCACCAGCCACACCGGCAACGGCAATATGTCCATCACCACCGGCTGCGAAGCCCCCGAAATGGCGGCACAGTTCATGAACTGGTTCTACACCTATGACGGCTATATGGTCACCAACTATGGTGAGGAAGGCGTGTGCTTCGAGTATGACGAAAACGGCGATCCCGTTTACACCGACTTCATCGTGCACAACCCCGACGGCTACAATGTGATGAACCTCCGGAACATGTACACCAACCCCGTATTCAATAACTACACCAACGCCACTGCGGTCTTCTACACCTATGACGAGGTAGAGCTTTCCGCCTTTGATATCTGGAACAACAACGGCACCGACGAATGCTCGCTGCCCACCTTGTCCCTGACCACTGACGAGAACGCCGAATACGCCAACATCGCCACCACCGTCTACACCTTTGCCACCGAGCAGATCCTCAAATGGATGATCGGTGAGGCCGAGCTGACCGACGAAAGCTGGGACAGCTATGTGCAGCAGTGCGAGTCCATGGATCTCGCCCGCTGCGTGGAAATTTATCAGGCCGTATACGACAGAATGTATCAATAATCCACAGACCAATGGGGCGCACCGCAAATTGCAGTGCGCCCCATTATGATCTCACGATACCCGAATTACGGTATCATACAGCCGTCCGGCCCATCGGATCATTGGCTCTGACACCAGTCTGACCAGCTTACAGAGTATCCATGCGCAAATCAGGCTAAGCAGTGTCATCTCCAAAAAGGAGCGTCGTATCCACGTGTATAGCAGCGGGTCAACAATCCCCATGCACAAATACAGTTCAAAGCTCACCTTTGAAATCTCCCGAATCGGTCTTTGCAGAAATGCACTCTGCTTCCACCGAATCAGCAGCAGGAACAGCCCCATAGCGCAGAGCGCCGTGGTCAGGCATCCAAAGGTGTTAAGGGTGGTGCCGCCGGCATAGGTTCCGCTGGTAACCGAACGGAAAATGCACAGTCCCGTTGGAAGCATCCATCCGATTCCAAGGAGCGCCACGGCGCAGCGGATCGAAAGTCTCGCTTCATTTTTGCGAATCCAGCGCCCCAGCAGATAATAGGTCACCGGATAGCAGGCATTAAAATAATCCGGCAAAATATCTGCCCGAACCTGTGCCGTTCCAAAGCTGCTCACCACATCCGGCAGCAGCGTCAAAAAGGCAAGAATCCCCAGCAGCACCGCTTTCCATTTCCGGCTCGGTATTGCATCGTATCCAAGGTTGAGAAACGGAATCATCAAGAACAGCCCCAGATACATTTCAACATACCACGCATACTCATTGGCCCGAAAGGACAGAATCCAATAAATTGCCGTTGTGAATTTCATGCTCGGATCACGATCCCAAAGCCACAGCTTCAGTACACACAGTACCGAAATCAGCAAATACGGCACTGCCACCCGGAATATCCCGCGAAAGTAGGATTTCTGCGGTCTTTTTTCTCCGCAAAGATACCCGCTGAGCAGCAGAAACAGCGGCACACAGCTGTGCGACAGATAAAAGCACAGCATGGTGAATACCCAGACGATGCCGGGCTGATAGTTATAGTTGCCCGTGCGTACCACCTGATGAGTCAGCGATACCAGTACCACAGCCAAAACGCGAACCGCATCCAGCCCAAACGCATATTTCTTTTTCATGTTTTAAGCCGTTCCACCCCTTCTTTTGAATTCCGTCATTTTGTTTTCCGGAAGCTCCATATTTCCACTATTTTAGCAAATTCATTATAGCATTCGTCCCGGCAGAAAACAATTGCTCCCCGGAAGATTCCTGAAATATCTCCGAAAAAGGATTGCATTTCGTCTTTTTTGTGTTACAATAGGAGAGGAATAAAAGGCGTCCTTTTCGGAGGACGCTGAAGTTAAGAAAGGATTGATTCTCATGGCAAAGACCATCATTACCGCCGCTCTGACCGGCGCTGTAACCCCCGCTGGTTATGACATCCCTGAGACTCCCGCTCAGATCGCTGAGTGCGCTTACGAGTGTTGGAAGGCAGGCGCTTCCGTTGTTCATCTGCATATGCGTGATGACGCAGGCGCTGGTGTTATGGATCCCGTAAAGTTCTACGAGACCATCAAGCTGATCCGTGCTCACAAGGACTGCGACGTTATCGTAAACTGCACCTCCTCCGGTGACAACCGTGTTTCCGATGACTCCCCCTACGGCAACGCTATGCGTATGCTGCACCACAAGAATGTTCCCGGCATTGAGATGGGCACCTTTGATGCTTCCTCCTTCAACTGGGGCATCCCCGGCGGCGTATTCCACAACTCCCCCAACATGCTGTCCACTCTGGGTACCCTGTATCTGGAGAAGGGCATTAAGCCCGAGTTCGAGATCTTCGACTTCGGCGCTCTGCGTGCTGTCGGCATCTACTGGAAGAAGGGCTTCGTAGTTGCTCCTCTGCACTTCCAGTTCTGCCTGGGCGTAGTTGGCGGCATGGACGCTACTCCCCACGATCTGCAGATCCTGCTCGACGAGATGCACAACCTGCAGGCTGCCGGCAAGCTGCCCGCTGAGTGCACCTGGTCCGGCTTCGGCATCGGCAAGGGTCACCTGCCTGTTATGTTCTCCTGCATCGCCAACGGCGGTCATGTCCGCGTAGGCATGGAGGACAACGTTGTTTACGGCAAGGATAAGGACGGCAAGAAGATTCTGGCTACCAACCTGATGCTGGTTCAGCGCGCTGCCCGTGCCATCGAGGCATTTGGCAACGAGGTTGCTACCCCCGCTGAGGCTCGTGAGATGCTCGGCCTGAAGCCCCTGGATCATGAGGCTGTCTGCGCTGCTCTCGACGCTGTTAAGGTTGAGGATCTGGAAGCTGCTAAGCAGGCTGTTGCTGACGAGTTCGGCGGCCCCTACTTTGCTGCTACTTCCATGGGCGGCAAGAAGTAATTTACTTCTCATACATCAGTTCCGCAGTGGGTTTCCACTGCGGAACTTTTTTGTTTGGCAATCCCAGCACAGAAAATCCCTCCGGACTGCGGCTGCAATCCGGAGGGAATCTTTTTATTCATCTGTTTCCCGCAGGTCATCGGAGGAAAATGCCTGCACCACGGCAAGCACAGCTTCCTTCTGCCGAGGCGTCAGTGGACGCCAGCCCTCAAACAGCGCCTTTAGCTCCGGCGTCATTTCCACCATGTCCCCCTCCGCAAAGAATTGGGAGAGGGTAATACCGAAGCCGTGGCAAATGGTTTCCAGTGTATAAATGGATGGCTGGGCGTTTCTCCGATAGATGTTGTGTATCGTTGATTCAGAGAGGCCGCACTCTTTGGCCAAACGGTACTCCGTCCAGCTTCGCTCCCTCAATAATTCTCGTAAACGGTCAAGTACGTCCACAACATCACCACTTTCTTGTAATTATTTTACCTTCAAAGTGGAATGTTTTATACTTTATACTTGTCTGCAAGCTACAGTTGTGATATGATGTAATTACAAATATCTTACATTCAGCAATCGGAGGGACGTTGTATGTTTGAAATCGAATCCGCCCGCATCACCGCCGCCGGAGTATCATTCCAGCTCCCCACCGGCTTTGTCGTTCTGGAGGCTCAGGAGCCCCATGTCAACAGCACCCTGGAGCTTCGTGCTCCGGACGGCAGCTACCAAATCATCATCAGCCTGGATCGCAGTGTTCACTCCTCCGGCGATGAACTCCGCAGTATTTTGTCCGAGGGTGGCTACAGCGTTCTCCGGCCCATTACGTTCTTCCGACAGAACGGCCTTTCCGGGCACTCCGCCGCTTATCTCAGCGGCAAGCAGGGCTATTGGGAGCTGCGGGTGGATTTACCGGATGCAGATGATAAGAACGTGGCGCCTAATACGCTGGTGTTTCAGCTGGCTACCCATTGGGGCCGGGGCGTTGCGGCTTACTGTGACAGTCCTGAGGTGACTGCGCTGGTGCAAAGTCTCCGTATCGTATGATCTGCAAATATAAGTACCGCCGGAACGCAGGTGCGCTCCGGCGGTATTGTGAATCATCGTTATAGCTTTTCTACATAATTGCTGGGGCCGTAGAGAAACCGCATGATGCGGACAATTTTCTGAGCATCGTCGATCTTGTATAACAACACATATCTCTTAACGATTGCCTTGCGGTAGCCCAAAGCAGCCAGCGTAGAATCCATGCAAAGCGCATACAAATACGGATTTTCCTCCAGCGTCTGATAACACTCTTCGATTTCTTCTGCCAAATTCATTGCCGCAACGGAATTTTGCAGCTGCTTTGCAATATACTCGATGGCCTCTTGCTGGTCAGCAGCGGCAGCGGGCATGATTTTCAGCTTATACATGGTATTTTTCCCGCAGAGCACTCAATACTTCTCTCGCATCCATCTCCTCACCATTTTGCTGTTGCAGTTCAGCCTCTGCCATCTTGGCGTAGACATCCGCCAGCCACAGCTTTTCCTCATAGGCTTTCATGCTCATGAGCACCATATCGCCATAGCCATTCTTGGTGATGTAAATAGGTTCGTTGGACTCGTTGCACATCTGGGAAATGGCCGCAGTATTTTTGAGATCTTTGATCGGAATAATTCTCGGCATAATGTTCACGCTCCTTGTGGTATGATTATACCACAATTATACCACAACTATACCATATTGCAACACAGAAATCAGGAAAACGCGTTTCTGCCTCACTTGCATTTCGCCAGCAGCTCTTCCCACTTTCGATCTACATACTCCTGCGCATTTTCCAGCATCCATTCATTGCCCTTCTTAAAGCAGTGCTTGAACCGTCCCTGAAGCCGCATATAGTCCTCGATGGGCTTCTTTTTCTTTGGCTCATAGGTCAGCCGCCATTCGCCGTTTTCCACCTCATACATGGGCCACAGGCACGTATCCACCGCCAGCTGACAGATGGTAGGCAGCAGCGCCGTGTCGTACTGCCAGCCTCTTGGGCAGGGAGACAGCACGTTCAAAAAGCAGGGGCCGTGGGTGTAGATCGCCTTTTTCGCCTTCTCATGGAGATCCCGGAAGTTGCCGATAAACGTGGACTGCGCCACATAGGGGATGCCGTGAGCCACCATAATGGCGGTCAGATCCTTTTTATCCTGCTGCTTGCCCTGAATCTCCGTACCCACCGGCGCGGTGGTGGCGTCCGCAAAGCGAGGGGTAGAGGACGAACGCTGAATGCCGGTGTTCATATACGCCTCATTGTCGTAGCATACGTACACCATGTCATGCCCCCGCTCCATCGCGCCGGACAGGGACTGGAAGCCAATGTCATAGGTGCCGCCATCGCCGCCGAAGGTGATGAACTTAAAGTTTTCCTGTACCTTTCCCTGCTTTTTCAGAGCCTTATAGCAGGCCTCCACGCCGGAGCAGGTGGCAGCGGCATTCTCAAAGGCGGAATGCACATAGCTCTCCGTCCAGGAGGTATAGGGATACATAAAGGAGGAGACCTCCAGACAGCCGGTGGCGTTGGTGACCACTGCGCGATCCTCTGGCTCCAAGGCTCGCATCACGGCACGGCAGGTAATACCCGCGCCACACCCGGCGCACAGCCGGTGACCTCCTACAAAGCGTTCCGGCTTTTCAAGCTCTTTCTTAAACTGATATGCCATGATTTATTCCCCCCTGACGCCCATATGGGTGTATACTTCTCCGACCACGCCGGTTTCCGCGATCTTTTCCAGCCGCTGATACAGCACCGCAATATCCCCGGTGGAAACATCTCTGCCGCCTAAACCATAGACCACATCGATGAGCTTGGGTCGATTTTCCAGATCGTACAGCGCACTGCGCGTCTCCGCGAAAATCGGGCCGCCGCAGGCGCTAAAGCCCTCGGATTTATCCATCACCGCCACGGCCTTGCAATGGGAAAGCGCCTGCGCCAGCTCCTCCGCCGGAAAGGGACGGAACACCCGGAGCTTTACAAGTCCGACCTTCTTTCCCTCCGCCCGCAGCTGATCCACTGTGGCCTTTGCGGTTCCCGCAGTGGAGCCGATCAGCACCAGCGCCTCCTCGGCGTCCTCCATGCAGTACTCCTCAAAGAAGCCGTAGGTTCTGCCGGTCAGTTCGCCGTAGCGCATTCCCTGCTCCAGAATCGCCTGCTTGGCAGCTTTCATAGCCTCGGCTTCCTGCTTTTTATGCTCGAAATAGTAGTGGGTCACATCATAGGGGCCGACTGCCATCGTCTCCCCGGCCTTGAGCAGGGAATGTTCCGGTTGATATTCGCCCACAAAGCCCTTGACCTCGCCGTCCTCCAGCAGCTCGATATTCTCCACCGCGTGGGAGGTAATAAAGCCGTCCATGCAGATCATCACCGGCAGCCGCACAGCCTCGGCAATGGGGAAGGCCTGCACATAGTTGTCATAGACCTCCTGATTGTTCTCCGCATAGATCTGAATCCATCCCGCATCCCGTGCGCCCATAGCGTCGGAATGGTCGTTGTTGATATTGATGGGACCGGACAGCGCACGGGTAGAAACCGCCAGAACGATGGGCAGTCGGCTGGACGCCGCCACATACAGCAGCTCATACATCAAGGCCAGACCGCAGGAGGAGGTGGCGCTGATGGCACGGCCTCCTGCTGCCGCTGCGCCAATGCACACCGACATGGAGCTGTGCTCGGATTCCACGGTCACCAGCTCGGTATGTACCTTGCCGTCCGAAACATACTGAGCAAAATACTGCGGAATCTCTGTGGAGGGAGTAATCGGGAACGCGCCCATTACATCGGGGTCGATCTGCCGCATGGCAACTGCAACCGCTTCGTTGCCGGAAAGTCTGTCAAGATGTGCCATTATTCTCCCTCCTCCTGAAATTTGATGGCATCAAAGGGACATGCCGTAATGCAGATACCGCAGCCCTTACAGTGCTGCAAATCGAACTCGCCCCGGCGTCCGTCCTTTACCGGAATGGCGCTGTCAGGACAATAGGGAACGCACAGCAGGCACTGCTTACATTTATCCGCCAGAAATACGGGGGTCTGGGTGCGCCAGTCGCCGGTGTTGAACGCCAGCGATGTAGCAGGCTCATAGATTTCCCCGCCGGGGGTCAACTGCTGCCAAGAGGAATTTTCATGAATATCCTTTGCGTAAATCATCCCTGTACCTCCTCCATGGAAATGCTTAAAACCTTCATATTGCCCGCAATCACCTGAGGCTTGGTGGCAAACTTATGGTGGAAAGACTCCTCCATATCTGTCTTGAACTTCTCCGGATCCACCACACCACTGACCTTTACCGTTGCTGCCAGCATGGGGGTATTGGGGAATACCTTGCCCAGAATCTCCTCAGAAATTCCGTTTGCGTCAATGGTGCAAACCCGTCCGGCATAGCCGCCCAGCAGAGGCCGAATCTCCTCTGGGGACTTCTTGGTGTTGATAATGATTGCGCCGGATTCCTTTAAGCCAGCGGTTACATCTACACATTCCATCAGTCCCTCGTCCACCACGACCACATAATCCGGCTCGTAGATGTTAGAGTGAATATTGCACCGCTGGGTGCTGATCCGGTTATAAGCTGTAATGGGAGAACCGCTGCGCTCCGGGCCGTATTCCGGAAAGCCATGTACATATTTTCCGGAGGAAAACGCCGCATCCGCCAGCAAAAGGCATGCGGTTTTTGCGCCCTGCCCGCCCCGGCCATGCCAGCGGATCTCCACCATATCCTGATTGTTCACAAAAATACCTCCCTGTTTTTTGATGCAGCTGGAGTATACAAAAAGCGGCCTCGTCCGTAAAGGGACGAGGCCGCAAACGCTTCGTAATACCACCCGTTACTGCATACCAACATATGCATCCCCAGATAACGGCAGGGTACCGGCAACGCCTACTAAATACATTTGGGCTGCTGTTCAGAAGTGATGTTCAGATTGCCGCTACTGTCACCGGGCTTCCACCGCCCCCGGCTCGCTTTGGAGTTTGCCTGCATCCTACTGTCTTCATCATTACATTTACAGTGTTTTGAACTTGGCTCTATCATAGCCGCATCGACGGTATTTGTCAATATGCAATTTCCATTTCATGCAACAAACCTTTTTGTGTATTTTCCTGCGGTTTTTGTACAACTTGCGCAGTGTCATGTTTGCCCTGCATGTACATTCGTTTGTGCTCGGCGCAATAGATGAATATCCTTCGTGCTTAACCGTCATTGCAAGAATTCCTTCCTTTCCGCCGGGAAATTTTTTTGCATTTTTCTCACAAAACCCCTTGACATTTTTTCATTTATGTTGTATATTGTAGACACAAACAAGAAGGGAATGATTCCAATGAAGTAGTCCAGCACGACAGTTCAGCGAGCGACTCTGTCGGAAGTTTTGCAGGTTTGATGTGTATAATCTTGCACCATTTATTTTCATGCGATTGAAACCCCGCATACTTTTTGTAATCCGGGATTTCCGGTTGAAAATAGATATTCCGGCACTGGGAGGTACTCTCCGATGTACTGATTGATCATTCGTCTGATCCACCCACCAATGGAGGCAAGGGTCCCATGCACAACTGAATATTCAGTATCATCAAATTCACAAACAAATGACAAGTCCCCGCATGGCAATCGCCGTCCGGGTTATGAAAATGGAGGTAAATCCCCATGTACTGATCCGTCAGTCGTCCAGATATCCTACAAGGAAGGCACGAATCCCATGAAAACTTAAGCGGAGATGCCGCAGATTGGATTGGAATAATACCCATATTGATTCTGGAGGATCGTCCTGTGAACAGATAATCTGGCAATGACGCCGCAGTATGTTTGTAAAAAATAATTTCATATGAAAGGATGAGAGGGGCATG
>CAJKSU010000089.1 GCA_905202605.1 uncultured Eubacteriales bacterium | reverse complement strand
TCGTCAGGCGCGGGCAGCGGGGGGGGCGCAACCGCGCCCATGGAGACGATGTACTTGAGCGCAGCGTCCACGCTCATTTCGAGCTCCACACAGTCACTCTTGCGCATCATCACGAAGTAGCCACCTGTGGGGTTGGGCGTGGTCGGCACGAACACGCTGACAAACTCGTCACGCAAATAGCCCGCAACCTCACCCGCTGGTGTACCGGTGATGAACCCCAGGGTCCACACCCCTTCACGGGGCCACTGCACCAGCACGGCGGTGCGAAACGCATTGCCATTGTCGGAGAAGACGGTGTCCGATACCTGTTTGACGCTGGAATAGATCGAGCGTACCACTGGTATACGGGCGATGATGGCATCGCCCCAAGACACCAACTTACGGCCTACAAAATTGCTGGCAATCGCACCGATGAGCAGCAGGGCCAGCAGGGTCAGCACCACGCCAAACCCAGGGATGTGCATGCCCAGCAGCCGGTCAGGTTGCCAGGCCTCTGGCAACAGATACAGCGTCTGGTCCAGCGTGCTGATGATCCAGTGCAGCACCCAGACCGTGATCACGCCGGGCACCAGGACCAGCAAGCCGGTCAGCAACCATTTACGCAGTGCAGGCATAGCTGGTCTTAGGCCTCCGCAGCAGCGGGGCAACCGGCAGCGGCGCAGGCGCTGCCACCGTTATCGCAGGCAGGGGCTGCAGAAGCAGCGCTGCTGGAGCCACCCTTGAAATCGGTGGCATACCAGCCCGTACCCTTGAGCTGGAAGCCAGGCGCTGTCAGCTGCTTGGAAAACGCAGCCGCACCGCAAGCTGGGCAATCCGTCAGCGGGGTATCCGACATCTTCTGGAGAACATCCTTGGCGTGGCCGCAGGCACCACACTTGTACGCATAAATTGGCATAGCTACAAAGTCAGCTCAGGCTAAAGCAAAGAACATGAAATGTTGAAAAAGAAACCAGTGCTTCAACTGGCTCCTGCCTTGCGTGAACAGGCCACAGACCATGCCTCACGCAAAACGCTCCATTTTACTTGAAGCCCGCTTTCATGCTTGACAGGGCGGCAGAAGATTTTTTCCGCCGGATCATCAATGTGGATCTCCAACGGCAGAGGCTGGAGCTGATCAAGAAGTATGTTTAAGGATAAATTCATAGATAATCCGCCGCCAATCTTATGTAATAATTGCTAAATAGAATTGAAATATATACTATTATACAGAATCAATTTTGAAATGCAAGTGTGATGCAAACGGGATATGAGTATGTTTTTTCCTGCTGCAATAAGATTGCCGTTGGAGCCACAGCACAAAGCCCTGACTGCTAAGGCCTTTTGCGACAAGAATTCTGTTCTGGGCCATGGAAGTCGCAAACGTTCTGCTGAGAAGCGGAGCCCCAACTGCAAGCATGTGCAGCTGGGGCAGTTGGATATTTGAACAGTATCGGCAGTCTCTCCTGTGATTCTCTTTTACGTCGGAAGATAAAATGTCCGGTGCGGTGCCTCTTATGCCGCGTTATAACGATCCAGCGCAGACTGCTGCTGCTGGATGCAGGTGGCAATGTTCATGGCCTCAATAGCCGAAACATATTCGTCCCACGTTGCGTCAATGTCCACATCCCCCATGATGGCCTGTAGAGTATACTGGCCAACATAGGTGCCAATGTCGCTGTAGGCGTTGGCAAAGGTGGTGTTCTCCTCAGAGGTCATCTGCACGCCGGCGGGAATGACATAGGCGTCATCGCCCATGGGCCAGATGTCTCTTGCGGCCTCCCACTGTGCATCTGTGAAGCGCACGTACTGACGGTAATCGTCCTGCACACCCACCAGAGAGAAGGTGGTATACTTGGTGATCGCCAGCTGCTCCGGCAGTCCGTCCGGATTGTTGAAGATCATATCATTCAGCTCTGGCTCGCCGTCGGCGTTGTAATCAAAAGTCACGCCCTCTACACCGTAGTTGGACAGCAGCTGTCCTTCCTCGCTGTAGATATAGTCTGCCCAACGGGCAACCAGAACGGGATCCTCACAGTGGGTAGAGACACAGTAGCCGCCAGTGGCGGAAGCACCGCGGTTCTCGCTGAAATGCAGCGTGTCACCCTCGTGTTCCACGGGATCGTATGCGCCCACAACGACGATGTCGGGGTTGCTGCCGACTACCTCGCTGTAGCGGTTGGGAATGTCTTGCGTATTCAGGCCATAAAGTCCCATCTGGTCATTGAGCACCAGATCATCTGGAGGATTGGTGTTGGAATCCACGTAGGTATAGAAGTCCTTGTAGATGAGGCCGTCGGCGTACCATTTTGCCAGCGTAGAGAGATACTTTTTGTAGCCGTCCTCCATGGGGCCGAATTTCACTTCGCCGTCGATCTGGTAGAAGGGTGTTCCCATCTGGATCGGGGGCGCCTTGACTCCGTAACCGGAGGCGAAGAAGTTGCCCTGATAGGTGCCGTTTCGGGAGAGCATCATGGGCGCGGAGGCATTTTTTTCATTCTTGAATGCCATCAGAACGTCGTAGTATTCGTCATAGGTTCTGGGACGCTCCAGCCCAAGGTCATCCAGCCAGTCCTGACGGATTTGCAGGCCGTAGTCCGGGAGACTCCCCCGCTCCTTCAAAATGGCGATCTGATAGATGTTGCCCTGATTGGAGGTAAGGTCCGTGAGGAAGGTGTCCTGACTGTGCAGGACATTGTAATAGTTGGGCATCCACTGGTCAATGAGATCGTCCAGCGCAATGATCACATCGTCTGCCCATGCGGTATCCAGTCCGCCGGTATAGTTGGTATCAACGTCGTGCATGAGATCGCAGTAGTCACCACCCGCAATCATCAGATTGAACTTTTCCACAGCGGTTTCGGCGTTTTCCAGACGGAATTCTGTATGGATACCGGTGCGCTGCTCCATCTCCTGAAAGAACAGCGTGTCAGCATAGCTCTCCATGCCAAAGGCAGCGAAGAAGGGAAACCATCCATCGAAAATGGTAATGGTCTTGTCACCGTCGGCGATGGGAAAAACGCCGGCTCCCTCAGCAAATTCATGGGTGTCCTCCAGAATGCTCTCCCCGGCGCTGCCGGGAGCGGCTTCTGCGGACGCGGGAATTTCCTCTGGAGCGGGTGCAGCGTCCGAAGAAGCGGGGGCGGAGGATACCTGCTCGTCGGAGCCGGACGCGGAAGCCGCCGGGCTGCCGCAGCCGGCAAGCATGGTGGTCAGCATACTAAGGGCAAGCAGCAGGGCAAATAGTCTCTTTTTCATTCATGTACTCTCCTTTTTCGTATTGCGAAATGGTCATTTCCGCTACTTTGAGTATAACAAGGCCGCCAAAGATCGTCAATTCTCAATAATCGTACCGGCTGATTACAAAAATGGTACAGTGTGATAGGATACTGCTTCGGTTTGCGTTCCGTGCTGAAATATGGTAAAATTCATATGATACCGATTTTCGTGATTTGGGAGCATTCTCTGCCAGCTGCGCAGAGACGCTCTGAGCCGGGAGAAGAACTGCATCATCCGTTTTTGCAAAAGTATACAATCTGGAAATCCCGTGCGATATTAGTGCAGCATGTGCTGCATGGTGTGATGCTCCGTATGCTGCGATTGAACAATATGCCGAAGGACAGATTTCGGTAGGACGCCCGGCAGCAGTATGCTACAATCCATGAATATCATGGAATGCGAGGAGGTATGAACTATGCGGTCTGGGAAAAAAAGAGGGGTGCTTGTATCTGTCTTGGTGCTTCTGCTGATTTGTGCCGCAATGCTGATTCGTTATGTGGACAGAACCTATGGCAACATCCCCAACTGGCTCCGACTGGTACGCAGCGGGATTTATATTGGAATGATTGCGGTGTGGGGTGTTTCCCTGCATCACCGAATTCTCCAAAATCAGACTCGGCGTTATCTGACCGCCATTGCGGGACTGATGGTGCTGTGGCTTACCCTACGGACAGTCAAATACTCCTTGTATCATGTGGATGTGGAGCGTTATCTCTGGTATTTCTACTATTTGCCCATGCTGCTGATTCCCACGTTTTCCATTGCTGCTGCTATGAGTCTGGGAAAGCCGGAGGACTATCGGCTGCCGCGATGGCTGATTCTCCTGTACATTCCGGCACTGGTGCTGCTGACATTGGTATTGACCAACGATGCCCATCAGCTGGTGTTTCGATTCCCGGAAAGCGTGATGTCAGGGCGGGAGTACAGCTATGGGATTGGTTATTATGTGGTGGCTGGATGGGAAGGAATTTGTTCGATGCTGGCGCTGGGGATTATTCTCTACAAGTGCCGTGTTCCTGTGGCTGCCAATGATCCCGTTTGCTCTGGTAATTGTCTATACAGCCTGCTATGTCCGGGGTGTACGTTGGGTTTGGGTGCTGGCGGGGGACGTTACCGTGTCCCTGTGTCTGCTGATTGCGGCGATTTTTGAAAGCTGCATCCAGTGCAGGCTGATTTTGTCCAATCAGGGCTATGAAACACTGCTGGAGCTGACTACGGTACCAACACAGATTACGGACAGATCCTATCAGGTTCGCTATGCCTCCGGAACGGTCAGTTCTGTTTCGAAGGAAGCCATGGAACAGGCGGTTTCCACAACCTATGCCATGGATCAGCACACACTGCTCAAGGGACATCCGGTAGAACATGGCTATGTATTCTGGCAGGAGGACATCACAAAGCTGGTAGAGGTGGCGGATGCTTTGCAAATGACCCAGTCCGAGCTGCGAGATGTCGGAGACGTATTGAAGTCCGAAAGCGAGCAGAAGGCATGTTGGCTTCGGATCACGGAGCAGAACCGGCTTTATGACCTCATAGAGCGGCAGACCTCCTATCAGATGCGGCTGCTGGATCAGCTGTTGGGTCAGCTGCGGAACGCAGAAAATATTACGGAAGCCAAGGATATTCTGGGGCAGATCGTGGTCATCGGCACGTACATCAAGCGCCGGAGCAACCTGATTTTTGCCTCCAGCCAGCACCGAACCATTGCCGTGGAGGAGCTGCGGCTGTGTCTTAATGAATCCATTTCCAATCTTCGGCTCTACGGAGTAAAATGTCAGGCCAATTTGGAGCTGGAGGGGCGGCTCCCGCAGGAAACAGCCTATGTGGTTTACGATTTGTTTGAAGCGGTGGCAGAATCGACACTCTCTGAGCGCGCCTCCCTGCTGTTTTACGCCGGAGCGCAGGACGGCTCGATTGCGGTACGCATTGGCGTGCTTGGCGGCGGGGACGGCGGAAAATTGCTGGAGCGCTTCTCACAGCTGACGCTGGAAACGGACGAGGACGGCATACGCTACTATAGCTGTATACTAGAAGGAGGGGCAGCGGGATGAATATCATCAAGAAGAGCTTCGACAATCTACCCATGGCGCTGTGCTTCTTCAATAGCCGTGGCATTGCCTGTCTGGTAAACCGGCGGATGCTTTGGGTCAGTACTCAGCTGCTGGGCAGCAGTGTTCAGACCCTTTCGGAGCTGGAGCGGGCGCTGCGCCTGCCACCGAACAATGTGGCACAGTTGGAAACGCAACCCCCTACCTACCGCTTTCCGGATGGAACGATTCTGCGGTTTTCTCAGGAGAAGATTCGAGACGGAGAGGGGCGCTGCTATACGCAGGTGACTGCGTCGGATGTGACTGAGCTGGTTCGACAGCAGTATGCGCTGGAGAAGGAAAATCGTCGGCTGGAGAATGCCAATCATCGTTTGCGGCAGCTGATGCAGCAAATGCCAGAGATTGTCCGGGAGGAAGAAATTTTAACGATGAAAATGAGGGTGCATGACGATATTGGCCACAGCATTCTCTCTGCCCGCAGAGCGCTATTGCAGGAGACGGAGCTGTCCACCATACGGGAGAATGCTATCGTTTGGGAGAAGTCCATTTCTCTGCTGCGCCGGGCAAATGAAATGGATCAGCCGGACGAGGCGGTGAATTACGCCATTGACCGGGGAAAGGCTTTGGGGGTGCAGGTGATTGTGGATGGGGAGCTGCCGGAGTCGGCTCCTGACCGACAGCTGTTGGCACAGGCACTGAGTGAATGTGTTACCAACTGCGTGCGTCACGCTGGGGGGACGGAGCTGTATGTCCATTTGCGCCAAGCTGGAAATGCCCTCACTGTTACCATTACCAACAACGGAATGGTTCCGGAGGAAACCGTTCGGGAAGGCGGTGGATTGTCGGCTCTACGCCGCCGGATTACTACTGCAGGTGGTCGTATGACAATCTATAGCCACCCCAGATTTGCACTGGTGGTGATGCTGCCCGATAAGGAGGATGTCACGTGAAACAGGTGATGATCGTGGAGGATCAGAAGATGATCCGCAGCCTTTTAGAGAGCTATATTGAGAAGGAGCCGGGGTATCAGGTGGCTGCATCCATCGCTGGAGCCAATCAGGCACCGGGACTTTGCGATACAATGGGCATTGACCTGATCCTTATGGATGTGCAGACAGAGCGCAGGGAAAATGGTCTTGCTGCTGTGGAGAAAATCAAGGCGCGGCATCCGGAGATAAAAATCGTAGTGGTTACATCACTGCTGGATTATGAGGTGCTTTCTCGTGCAAGAACTGTTGGGGCAGACAGTCTCTGGTATAAGGACAGCACTCAGGACGCACTGATGGATGTGGTACGAAAGACCGTGGCCGGAGCGCATGTCTTTCCCGATTGCCCGCCTGCGGTGGAAATTGGAACTGCAAAGAGTACGGAATTCACCAAAACCGAGCGTAAGGTACTAAGATATCTGGTTCGGGGACTGTCCTATGGAAAAATTGCCGAGGCCATGGGAGTGGAGGTGACTACAGTGAAGTACCATGTCACCAATATGCTCCAGAAAACGAACTTGGAAAATAAGCTTCAGCTGGCTCTGGCGGTCAGCGATGCCAAGATGATTGCGGATTTGGCGGAGAAATGATAGTCGATCCACGGCGATAAGCGAAAGTGCGCTGCATGAATTGCGGCGCACTTTTTTTAATTTATTGTGAACCCTATCCAAAAGTAGGGGGAAATCCCCCCGAAAAAACGCTACACTCAAATTGGTTAAAAAAGAAAATTGGCAAAACAATCTGGCGAGAGGAGCGTGGTATATGTGTATCGGATCGTGCTGGATATGCAGTGTACGATGTTTGCAGAGGCAATCTCCCAGTCTCTCTCCGGCAATGACCCGGATTTCGTCGTCCAGCGTAGCGAATCCCCCAACCAAACCCTGACGCTATGCCGGTCCGTGCTGGCTCACGCATTGATTATGGAGGTCACCAGCTTTTCACCATGGAAGCTCTCCGAACGGCTGCAGCTCTGCCGGACAGTGCGGCAAAGCCTTCCTCAGTGCAAGGTTTTGCTGCTGGTGGACGAAACCGCCAATGCGGACTTGGCAGTATCCGTGAAGCAGGCCAAAAAGGATGGGCTGATTGACAACTTCATTTATGCCTCTGTATCGCCGTCCTATCTGGCAGCTGTGCTGGATACACTGTAAAACAGCTTCATCTGAATAATGAAAAGGAGAAATGTGATATGGGACTTATCAAGGCAGCAATGGGTGCGGCAGGCGGTGTGCTCGCTGACCAGTGGAAGGAATACTTCTACTGTGAATCCATTCCCGAAACCGTACTTGCTGTAAAGGGACAGAAACGCACCACGGGACGAGGCTCCAATAAAGGCTCAGACAATATCATATCGAATGGCTCTATCATCGCTGTGGCGGATGGTCAGTGTATGATGATTGTGGAGCAGGGCAAGGTGGTAGAGCTCTGCGCCGAGCCCGGCGAATTCACCTACGACAGCTCCACGGAGCCAACGATTTTCTCCGGTGACCTCAGTACCAGTCTTACGGATACCTTCAAAACCATTGGAAAACGCTTTACTTTTGGCGGGGAAGCGCCCAAGGATCAGCGGGTCTACTATTTTAACATCAAGGAGCTGCTCGGAAATAAATATGGCACTCCCAGCCCGGTTCCCTTCCGGGTAGTGGATGAGCGGGCATTCATCGACATGGACATCACCATCCGTTGCTTCGGCGAATACAGCTACCGGATTTGCAACCCTATGCTGTTTTATGCCAATGTCTGCGGCAATGTCTCCGAGGCATACACCCGGGATAAGCTGGACAGTCAGCTTCGCAGTGAGCTGCTTACTGCGCTCCAGCCTGCCTTTGCGAGAATTTCCGAAATGGGTATCCGCTATTCCGCATTGCCCGGTCATACCACCGAAATTGCCGAAGCGCTGAACGAGGTGCTGTCAAAGTCGTGGCGGGAGAAACGCGGCTTGGAGATTGTTTCCTTTGGCATCTCCAGCATGAAGGCCGATGAAGAGGTAGAGGCCGAGATTCGGAAGCAGCAGATGCAGATGGGTAAGGAAGCACGGCTTACTGATCCTGGCAGAGCAGCCGCAAGACTGGTAGAGGCACAGGGCAACGCTATGGAGGCTGCCGCCGCCAATACCGGCGCCGGTCCCGCAATGGCATTTATGGGCATGAATATGGCCGGAGCAGCAGGGGGCATCAATGCCCAGAGCCTCTATCAGATGAACGCACAGCAGCAAATGGCACAGCAGCAAACGCAGCAGGCCTATCAGCCTGCATCGCAGTCTGCGCCCCAGCCAACGCCGGCTGCACCGGCTGCCGACAGCTGGCTCTGCTCCTGTGGCAACACTGTTACTGGAAAGTTCTGCCCGGAGTGCGGCGCCAAAAAGCCGGAGCCGAAGCCGGCCGCCGACAGCTGGACCTGCTCCTGCGGTGCGACTGTTACCGGAAAGTTTTGCCCGGAATGCGGCACAAAGCGCCCGGAGGCGAAGCCCGACGGCTGGACCTGTTCCTGCGGTGCGGTAAATAAGGGGAAATTCTGCTCCGAATGCGGTGCGAAAAAGCCTGCCGCAGCGCCCCTTTACAAGTGCGATAAGTGCGGATGGGAGCCTGAGGATCCTATCCATCCGCCGAAATTCTGCCCGGAGTGCGGTGATCCCTTTAACGAGGGCGACATTCAGTAAGAATTCGGCGTCAATCTATTCAACATCCACCATCACGGAAAAGGAGGACACAATGAAAGGACATAAGTTTTTAAAGGTAACCGGCATTCTGATGATCATCGGCGGCGCATTGGCAACCATTCTGGGAATCATTGCAGTATTGAGCGTTGCGGCACTGGCGTATATTGCTTCTGCACACTCGGAAGCCGGTATGCTTTATGCCAGCACCATTCTATTTCTAGTCAGCGGTATTGTGGAGCTGATTGCGGGCATCATTGGCGTTCTGAATGCAGAAAAACCCCAGAAAGCCAAGACCTGCATCGTATGGGGCGTGCTGGTTGCTGTTCTGAGCGTTGCGGGTACGATCCTTGGCGTTGCGGGCGGCGGTGATTTCAGTGTATTCAGTCTTATTTTGGGACTGGTACTGCCGGTAATCTATATCATCGGTGCAGTGAAAAATATGCAGTCTGCGAATTCGGTGGGCTAAACGTGAAAAGGAAAGAAAAATATGGGCTTATTTGGAAAACTATTCGATAAAAAGATCTGCGATATCTGCGGCGGTGAAATCGGCCTACTGGGCAACAAAAAGCTGGAGGACGGCAACTGCTGCAAGGAGTGCGCCGGGAAGCTATCCCCTTGGTTTAACGAACGGCGGCACTCTACTGTGGCGGATATCAAGGCGCAGATCGACTATCGGGAAGAAAATCGGGATGCTGTTGCAAAGTTCCATACGACCCGGAGCTTTGGTGAGGACATGAACGTTTTGCTGGACGAGGATCAGCAGCTGTTTATGGTGACACGCGCCCGGAACCTTCAGGAGGCGAATCCCGATGTACTCTCTTTCTCACAGGTTACCGGCTGCGATCTGGATATTTCGGAGAATCGCACCGAGGAAATGCGGGAAATTCGGGATAAGGACGGCAATACCAAGCGGGTGAGCTATAATCCGCCCCACTATGTGTATCGCTATGATTTTTACATGATTATTCGAGTGAATCACCCTTATTTTGATGAGATGAAGTTTAAGCTCAACCGCAGCAGTGTGGAAGTGGAGGTTACCGGACGGCAGACTGCGGGTACTGCCCCCGGCAAGCGCAGTATTGACTATCAGGATTATGAACGCATGGGCAAGGAAATCAAGCGCGCCCTAACCGCCATTCGTACTCAGGTTCGGAAAGAAGCGCAGGCGGCGGCGGCCCCAAAGGCTGCCGTGACCTGCCCCTATTGCGGCGCTACCACGATTCCCGATGCCAGCGGCTGCTGCGAATATTGCGGCGGCGCTGTGGGATAGGCGAACGTCTGATTCCCAGCGGAAAGGCGACAACTATGAAAAAACTACTGTCAGTTCTACTGACTCTGGCCATGGCGCTTGGGCTCTGTGCCTGCGGCGGGCCGAAATATGATGAGAGCCTCATGGGCGTCTATACCTGCTATGCCGTTGAAATGCTGGGCATAGAAATGAAGGCTGATGAGGTGCTGTCTCAGACCTCCACTCTGGAACTGAAACAGGGCGGCAAAGGAAAAATGAACATAGAAGGTACCACTGGAGCTGTCAAATATACTCTGGATGGGGAAACAAT
>CAJKSU010000088.1 GCA_905202605.1 uncultured Eubacteriales bacterium | reverse complement strand
CGCCCGATGCCCGTCTTCTGATGGATAGCCACGAGGTTCGACAGCACGAGCGCACGGTAGAGCTGCTCGTCGGAAGAGCCCAGGTGGCGCGCGTACACGATGAGCGGCACCGACACGGTGATGCCCTGGTTGCCGCTGCCGGAGTTGATGACCACGGGCAGCTCGCAGCCGCACATTCTGGCATCAGAGCCTGCCGCCGCCCATGCCTTTGCCCGGTTCTGGATGCAGTTTCCATAGGATTTCAGCAGAATTCTGCCGATGGTTGCGCCGTAGCTGCCATCCATGCCCGCCTGAGCGATCGCCATATTATAGTCGATCTGCCGCTGGAGCACCTCCTGCACATCGGGAATCTTCACCTCGTCGGCGAATTTCACAATGTTCTCCACACTCAGGAGCTTCCGGTTTTCCGGTGCCTGCACCACATCATCCTGAAACGGCACCTCAATGAGTACCGTGTCATTCTTCTTGAGGCTCACCACATTGGTATGGTGGCCAATAATTCTGGCATAGGAGGAATCCGCCCCATGGTACGCCGTCACCTGAATATCAAAGGGGCAGTTGGCCTTGGAGCCGGTGATTTTGACCTCCACCTGCTCCAGATACTCGTCCAGCTCGTGGAGCTGCTGCTCCGTCACCCCGGAAATGACCTCCAGCTCCGCATCGGCATCGCCGCAGCAGAGTCCCACTGCCACCGCAACCTTGAGGCCCTTGCGTCCCCCGGTATGGGGGACGATCACGGACTTTACATTTTTGATGATATTGCCGCTGACGCATAGCTCCACCCGCTCCGGCAGCGCACCCAGCGCCTTCCGTGCCAGTGCACCGGCATAGGCCACGGCAATTGGCTCGGTGCAGCCCATTGCCGGCACCAGCTCTTCCTCCAGTATGTCAATATACGCCTGATAGATTTTCTGATCCATTCTGAATCCCTTCCTTACAGCTGAATGGCACTGTCATAACCGGTGCGAACGGCAGTGCGGACGTTGTTGGCCTTGACGCAGTCGCCAATGGGGAAGAACTCTCCGGCGATCATGCGGAACGCCTCGGCCTGTGCCTTCTGCGGCACCATGCCCGCAGACAGCACCACCGTATCCGCCTGAATGCTGTGCTCGCCCTGCGCGTCCACATAGGTGATCCCGTCCTCGGTGATCCCCGTGCAGCGTGCGCCGGTATGTGCGTCCACGCACTTCTCGATTTCCTTGGTGATGGCAGTTCTGGGGATGGTGCAGGACGCCGCCGCCAGCGTATCGGTCATCTCCACAAGGCTGACCTCCTTGCCAGCCTCCTGAGCAAGATAGACTGCGGTTTCACAGCCTACATCGCCGCCGCCCAGCACTGCGATCTTTTTGCCAATGTCCTCCCCGGCCTTGACCTTCCGGTAGGCCTCCTCGGCGGTAATGACGTTCGCACCGTCCACACCGGGAATCGGGGGAACCAGCGCCTTTGCGCCCACGGCGGCAATGACCACATCCGGCTCCAGAGACTCCACCAGCTCCACGGTGGCCTCGGTGTTCAGCCGAACCTCTACGCCAGTCTTCTCCACCATGTGGATCAGATAGTCCATGAACTTGCACAGATCCCGCTTAAAGGGTACCTGCCGGGAGAAATTCAGCTTGCCGCCCAGAACGCCGCTTTTCTCCAGCAAAATAACCTCATGTCCCCGCTGCTTTGCGGTCACCGCAGCCTCCATGCCGGCAGGGCCGCCGCCAATGACCACGACCTTCTTCGTCTCCTCCTTGGGCGGGATCAGCACAGGAAGCCGCGCCTCTCTGCCCACTGTGGGATTGACCGAGCAGCCAAAGGTCGCCGCCCGGCGGTAGTCGAGACAGTGGAAGCACTTGATGCAGGGGATGATTTCATCCTCTTTGCCCTTCCGGGACTTATTCACCAACGCCGCATCGGCAATGGTGCCGCGAGCCATGGCAACGATATCCGCTCTGCCCTCTGCCAGCGCCTTTTCAATGTCCTCCGGCTGCTGATATGCGCCCAGCGTCAAAACAGGAATACGGATTTTTCCGGACTTCTTCACATACTCCGCCAGATACGTGTTGTGTCCCGGCAGCAGGAAGTTGTTGGGATGCATAATATGCTCGGTATCGGTAAAGAAGCTGCCCGCAGAAACATGGGCAATGTCGATCTTATCCTGCACCATCTCCAGAAATGCCACGCAGTCATCGGGAGTAAAGCAGTCGTCACCGCCCAGCTCAGAGCCGGAGATACGGTATTCGATCAGCAGCTTCTTCCCCACCCGCGCACGAATGGCGTCCAGAATCATGATTGGGAACTTGGCGCGGTTTTCCAGACATCCGCCGAATTCATCGGTACGGGTGTTGAACTTGGGGGACAGCATCTGGGACAGGATCAGGCCGTGACCGCCGTGGATCAGGATCATGTCAAAGCCGCATTTCAGGGCGTTCTCCGCCGCATCGGCATAGATGGAGGCAATGCTCTCCATGGCGGCCTTGTCCAGAATCTGCGTGCCTTCCTCGCCGTTGACAGAATAGCTTACCAGCTCACCCTTGTAGTTTCTGCCGTGATAGGAGAAGCCCAGCAGCTCCAGCGACGCCTTGGCGCCGTAAAAATGGATGGCGTCGGTAAGGTGGTTCCAGAACCGGTGATTCTCGGAATCGAAGATATTCTCATGGGCATGCACATTGTCATACTCCTGATAGATGTCCATATTCTGCGCCGAAACGGTAATGTTGGCGCTGCCGCCCTTTGCCTTATTGGCATAGTAGGCCACCACGTGGTCGTTGGGATAGCCCTCCTTGCCATAGAGCAGGTGCGCCCCTGCCGGTGCAGACCAGATACGGTTTTTAAAGGTTACGCCCCCGATGGTAATGGGGGAAAACATATGAGGATATTTGGTGTTCATCCAATCGCTCCTTTTATTAAATTACAAAATAATTGATTACACAGGCCATCAGGATCAGCACTGCGCCCACCAGTATCAGCGCCCATACAAAGGGAATGTGGGGGAAGTTCTCCGTCCACAGCTTCATCTTCTTCCGTCCCAACCGTCCGCTGAGCAGGAATACCGCCGCCAGCAGCCAGATAATCGCCCCGATGAATGCGCCAAGCCGCCAAAGGCTCCCGCCAAAGCTGCCGCCCAAAAGGCTCCGCACCCCCGCGATCAGGGTCAGCACCAGAAGGATTCCCAGCGCAAACCCGAAAAGCAGTGCCAGCTCCTTTATGATCTGTTTTGACTGTTTCATCCGTTGATCTGCTCCAGATTGTGACAGGCCGCAAAATGTCCCGGCTCCACCTCGCGCAGCTCCGGCATTTCATGGGCGCACCGCTCCGTGGCGAACTTGCAGCGGGTGCGGAACCGGCAGCCCTCTGTGGCGCCGGCCACGGCAGCCTCGCCCTGTACCGTTTCCGCCGCGCGCTTCCGCTCCAGCTCCGGGTCGGGAATGGGAATGGCGGAGATCAGTGCCTGCGTATAGGGGTGCAGTGGCCGGGCATACAGAGCCTCGGAGCTTGCAGTTTCCACCACAGTCCCCAGATACATGACCACGATCCGATCCGAAATATGCTTGACCATCGCAAGATCATGCGCCACAAACAGATAGGTCAGCCCCTTTTCCTTCTGGAGCTTAATGAGCAGATTGACCACCTGCGCCTGAATGGATACGTCCAGCGCGGAGATCGGCTCATCGAGCATAATGAACTCCGGCTCCACCGCCAGCGCCCGCGCAATGCCGATTCTCTGCCGCTGACCGCCGGAGAACTCATGGACAAACCGACTGGCATGGGATTCGTTCAGGCCGACGGCGTTTAGGTAATAATAGATTTTCTCCAGACGCTCCTTCCGATCCTTGGCAAGGTGGTGAATGTCAATGCCCTCGGCAATGATATCCGCCACGGTCATCCGGGGATCCAGAGAGGAATAGGGATCCTGAAATACGATCTGCGCCTGCTTCTTAAAGGCATACTTTTCGCTGCGGGACATCTTGTGAACGTCCTTGCCCCGGTAGAGCACCTGACCGTCGGTTTTGTCATACAGGCCCAGAATAATGCGTCCGCAGGTGGTTTTTCCGCAGCCGGATTCGCCCACCAGTCCCACCGTCTCCCCTTTATAGATGTCAAAGGAAACGTTGTCCAGTGCCTTAACAACCTCTTTATGTCCAACATTAAAATACTTTTTCAGGTTTTTCACCTGAACCAGAGGCTTCTTTTCCGCTTCCATGGTCAGGCCTCCTTTCCTGCGTTTTCGTCAAAATCGTTGATGCCCTCCACCTTGGGCGCCATCTCATGATGGAGCCAGCAGGCCGCGGCATGCTTTCCGCCGAATTCCGTGATCTCCGGCATCTCCCGTTCGCAGATGGGCATGCAGTATTTACACCGCTGGGCAAACGGACATCCGGCAGGAGGCGCAATCAGATCCGGAGGCGTTCCCTCAATGGAATCCAGCTCCTCCTTCTTGTCGCCGTCCAGCCGTGGGACTGCCCGCAGCAGCGCCTTGGTATAGGGGTGCCGCGCCCGATAGAAGATATCCTCACTGGTTCCCTTTTCCACGATCACGCCGCTGTACATCACAAAGATGCGCTCGGCAATGCTTGCCACCACACCAAGGTCGTGGGTAATCATCAGAATGGAGGTGTGATTCTCCGTTTGCAGCTGCTTTAAGAGCTTGATGATCTGCGACTGAATGGTAACGTCCAGCGCCGTGGTCGGCTCGTCGGCAATCAGCAGCTTGGGCTGGCAGGCAAAGGCAATGGCGATCATTACTCTCTGGCGCATACCGCCGGAGAACTCATGGGGATACTGATCCACCCGCTTTTCCGCATTGGGAATGCCAACGTCCTTCAGAAGCTTTACCGCCTCGGCCTTGGCTTCCTTTTTGCTCATCTTCCGGTGATACAGAAGGTTCTCCATGATCTGCTTTCCCACGGTCATGGTGGGGTTCAGGGATGCCAGCGCATCCTGAAAAATGATCGACGCCTGACCGCCCCGGTAGCTCCGCAGTTCCTTTTTGCTCATCTGGAGCACGTTCTTGCCGTCAAAGGTGATGGAGCTTCCCTCCCGGATCTCGCCGGGCGCCTGAATCAGCTGCAGGATGCTCTTTCCGGTTACGGATTTTCCGCAGCCGGACTCGCCTACCAGCGCCACCGATTCCTCATAGCCGATGTCCAGATTCACGCCCCGCACCGACTGTACGTCGCCCTGATAGGTATGATAGCAGACCCGAAGGTCCTTGATTTCAAGTAGATTACTCATGTTGTCCTCCCCTTACTTCCGGAACTTGGGATCCAGCGCATTGCGCAGGCCATCGCCCAGCAGATTGAAGGCAAGTACCATAATGCACAGTACCAGAGCCGGGAAGATCAGCTGATTCACATGGGAATTCATCACGGCCTGTCCGCTGGAGATCAGCAAACCAAGACTGATGGACGGAGCCTTCAGCCCAAGGCCGATAAAGCTCAGGCCGGCCTCCTGAAAGATGTAGCCGGGGATTGCAGTAGCAACCTCCAGGATCAGAATGCCCATGATGTTGGGCAGCAGATGACGGACAATGATCTTCAGCGGGCGCTCGCCCAGTGCCTCCGCCGCCATGACATATTCGGATTCCCGGAGCTGCATGATCTGTCCGCGCACCACGCGGGCAGTCTGGCACCAGGAGGCGATGCACAGGGCGATGAGCAGGGATACCGCGCTGTTGCCCATGGCAATCATAATCAGAATGGTCACCAGCAGGCTGGGAATCGCTGTGATGATCTCCAGAATGCGCATCATGATCTCATCCACAATGCCGCCGAAGTAGGCCATAATGCTGCCGTAGAGACATCCTATCACCACCTGAATGGCGGTGCAGCTCAGCGCTACCAGAAAGGACACCCGTGTGCCGACCCAAAGCCGTGAAAACAGGTCGCGGCCCAGCGCGTCGGCTCCCAGCCAGAACTGGGCGCTCATGTCGGCATTTTTATACTGGGGTGCCGAGGTGATGTAGTCATAGCCGCGGATATACGGTCCGATGATTACCATAATCAGAAACAGGAACAGCACAAACAGAGAGCCCATGGCGATCTTGTTCTTTTTCAGCCGCCGCCATGCGTCCTTCCAGTAGGTCACCGGCTCCCGCACCAGCTGATCCCCTTGGGACTTCCGGTTCTGAATGATCTCAAAATCCTCAGGTCTGAGGGTGGCTTTTGTCGCTTCCATTATCGTTTCCCTCCTTGAATCCGGATTCTGGGATCTACCACCGTATAGAGGATATCCGTCAGGAATACCACAACAATAAACAGGGCGGCGATAAACACCGTTTCTCCCAGTACAATGGATAGATCGTTGGCGGACACCGCCTCGATATAATAGGCGGCGATGCCGGGAATGGAGAAGATCTTCTCAATGATGAAGGAGCCGGTGATGCAGGTCGCCATGGACACGGGCAGCCGGGTCACAATGGGAATAAAGGAGTTGCGCATAATGTGGCTCCATACAATCTTCGGCTCAGAGAGCCCCTTGGAGCGTGCAGTGAGGATGTAGTCCTGATCCAGTACGTCCAGAATGGAGGTTTTCAGCAGTCGGGAATAGGTTGCGATGTGCAGCAGCGCCCCGGACAGCATGGGGAGAATGGTATACTTCCAGCCGCCGAACCACAGCTCCTTGCCGGAGGGCCAGCCGATGACCGGGAACCAGTTCAGCGTACCGGCAAAGTACTTCTGGAACACCAGACCCAATACCAGCTCCGGCACGCTCATCAGCAGCACCGCAAACACCACAATGGTTCGGTCAATCCATGTATCCCGCTTGACTGCGGCGATCACGCCCAAAAGCAGCCCCACCAGCACGCCGAAAATCAGGGACTGGAGCCCCAGCCGGGCCGATACCGGGAGCTTTTCCCGGATGATATCCTGTAGGGTCTGCCCCTCATAGACCACAGATTCGCCAAAATCCCCGTGGAGCATGCCCTTCATGGTGATCACGTAGCGCTGCATCAGGGGCTTGTCCAAGCCGTATTTGGCATACATGGCGTCTCTCGACGCCTGAGGCAGGGACATGGTACGGGAGGCCAGCGGGTCGCCCGGAGCCGCCGCAGTCAGGAAAAACGTTGCCGTGGCGATCAGAAACAGTGCCACCAGCAGCTCCAGAAAACGGCGGAAAATGTATTTTATCATAAGTAACAACTGCCTTTTCTTTAAACTTTGGGCAATATGCAGTCAGACAGGGGTCGCCCCCTGCCTGATTGTGTCAGAATCGAGCTTCTCGGATTCTTACTTCTCGATATATGCGTGGCTGAAATCATACTCAGGGCCAAAGTTGGTGTAGTAGATTCCCTTCACGTAGGTCTGCTGGAAGAACTTGATGTCAGTGAAGTACAGGGGGCCAACACCAGCCTCCTCCAGAATCGTATCCTCGATCTCATGGAACATCTCTGCCTGCTTGGCAGCATCGGTAATGCTGGTAACCTGCCCCAGCAGCTCATTGACATGCTCGTTGGTGTAAACGCCGGTGAGGTATTTCAGGCCGTAGGGAACGTTAACCACGAACAGGTAGTTATAGGGGCTTGCGCCGCCTTCCCAGCCGTTGACGCCCACGTCATAGTCCATCTGCTGCTGACGCTCCTCGGCGTCGGTGGTCACATCCACGTTGACCTGAATGCCCAGCTTGTTCTGCCAGGTCTGAGCCAGATACTCGGCCTGAGTCTGACGGGCAACATTGTCCGCCTCTACCACGAAGTCGATGGTCACTGCGCTGAGGTCGGTATCCTTCCCCAGCTCCTCCAGCCCCTTCTTGAACAGCTCCTGCAGGGACTCGTCGGTGGAATACTCCGCCTGCAGATCCTTTACCTTGCCCTCGCCAGCGGTGTTGTAGGTTTCGCCGCCAACGGTAACTGCGGAGGGAACATAGGTGTAGGCAGGCTCATAGCGGCCCCAAACAGTGTCGCACAGCTCCTGACGATCCACAGCCAAAGACAGTGCCTGACGAATGTTAGCGTTGCCCATGAGGCCGGACTTGCCGCCGTTCTCAATGGCGTATACCAGGAAGTCGGAGTAAGCGCCGACCTTGTTTACATAGTCGATCTTGCCGTCAGCAGCCTGTGCCTCCCAGTCTGCGCCGTAGTCATCGTTGTAGGGAACGATGTCCAGCTGCTGGGCGTCAAACAGAGTAGCCTGCGTGGAATGCTCCGCAACATACTGCATGGTAACGGTATCCAGCTTTACGTTTGCGGCATCCCAGTACTTGTCGTTCTTCTCCAGCGTCACACTGTTTTCCTTCGTCCAGCTGGTGACCTTAAAGGGACCGTTGAAGACCATCTCATCTACATTGGTGCCGTAGGTGGAGGTTGCCTTGTCGATTACGTCCTGACGGCAGGGATACCCTGCACGGTAAGCGACATAGTACAGGAACTCAGAGTTGGGAGACTCCAGCGTATATTCTACGGTGTTGTCATCCACAGCCTTCACGCCCAGCTCAGAAGCGTCGCACTCGCCGTCATAGTAGGCCTGTGCATTCTTGATGGGCAGGAACTCTGTGGTGGAGTAGCCGTTCTCCGGATTCAGCGCCCGCAGCGCCGCATCCACATACTGCTGTGCCACAACCTTCTCTCCGTCGCTCCAGTAGTTCTCACGGAGATGGAAGGTATAAGTGAGGCCGTCGTCAGAAACCTCATAGGATTCGCAGCCGTCCTCAACATAGGTGTCCTTGTCGTTGTCATCGGTCACGATCCGCAGCAGGCTTGCCTGAGACTGGGTGACAATCTGATACTCACCGGTCCATGAGGAAGCATCGGGATCCAGATTGTTGACCGTACCGCCGAGCAGAATGTTGAGATTCTGATCGCCGGATGCAGTGGTTTCGGTCGCCGCAGCAGAACCGGCTGCCGAAGCGGCGCTCCCTGCTGCAGAAGCCGTGCTGCCGTCGCCGGAGCCGCAGGCTGCCATGGACAGAACCATTGCCGCGCTCATAGCCAGAGCCGTCAGGGATTTGAGCTTACATTTCATTCTTATCGCTCCATTCTTGATGATATTGTGCAAAAACTTTGTTCATAAACCGGGTCGAACAGGCTTTGCACTTCGCCGCAGCGTCATATGCAACGACCGAGCTGCTTTGATGCATTCATTATATAGTTTTCCCTTTCCTTTTGCAGTCCCTTTTATGAATAGGCCGTGTCGCTTTCTGAAACTCTCATGGATTTGGAACAAAATATTTGTACTTTTATTTCAATTTGACACAATTTCGCCCCGTTATTTTTACAGAATTTTTGCATATTTCGTCATTTTCCCCTTATCTCCACATGTTTTATATGTTTTATTGGGATTATGCCGAATTTGAAGCATGTGCGTTCCTTCCTTGCACTTTCATCCAATTAAACCGCTAAATTCTCATGAAAACCAGTGGATTTTGCAGTTTTGCGTGCAAGCCGCAACCTACTCCGTTCACAAACTGTTTTCTTTTCATTCAAATCAGCGTCATAGTCCCCGTTTATACTAAGAGCATCCAAAGAAGGACAGCAAGCGCTGCGGTGCATCATATAGATTTTTCATGTTTTTCATTCTCCTCTTTTCTCCTTACAACGAAAGCGGGACACCCAAATGGGCGTCCCGCTTTCCGTATTTCTTTATGGTGTGGATACAATTTCTGCCGCTCCCCCGTCCAGCTCCAGCAGCCGAAGCTCCTCTTGATCCTTGGAATATGTACTGGAATCAATATAAACATCCTCCGCCTGAAGCAGTGCCTCCCGCAGGATCCCTGCCGCCGATCTGGCCATAGGAATCTGTTCCAGAGGTTCAATCACCTCATCCACTGCACCGCAAAGTATTGCGTACATCTTTTTGTAGTCAATCATAGCATACGTCCTCTCATGTTGTTTTCATCTCTGACGTCTGAACTCGTCCGAACAACCTGTCTGAGTATACCACATACTTCCCCATCTTGCAACCAATACTGTAAATTTCAAGCAATCTTTTGGTTTACAATTCCCCCTCCCTACTTATTTTCAACCTTGTCCAAGGCAATGGTAGCATGTATAGCCTATTATGTCCAGTCTTTTCGGATATTCTATGAATAAATAGAACGTTCGGAGGCCATCAAATGGACACTATCACCGCCGTAAAAAACAGGATTCTACAGCTATGCGGAGAGCAGAATCTCAGCATCAATCGTCTGGCTGCGCTCTGCGCCCTGCCGCCCTCCAGCATCAAGAACATTCTCTACGGAAAAAGCCAGAACCCAAAGCTGCTGACCATTAAGCTTCTGTGCGATGGTCTGGGCATTACGCTGGGGGAATTTTTCTCCACCCCGGAGTTTGATACTCTGGATCAGGAAATTAAATAGAGGCAGCAGGCAGCGCCATTCCATGAGTCCGGCGCTGCCTGCTTTTATCATTGACAAACCCGGTATTTCCTTCTATCATAACATTGTTTCGTATAGGAGCGAAGCAATTCCAATTATAAAGGAGGAGCATGCAATGCTGAACATCTCCCATCTCACCAAAACCTATGGGGACAAAAAGGCCGTGGATGACCTGAGTCTGCACATCGCCCCCGGTGAAATATACGGCTTTATCGGGCATAACGGTGCGGGAAAAACCACGACCCTCAAATCCGTT
>CAJKSU010000087.1 GCA_905202605.1 uncultured Eubacteriales bacterium | reverse complement strand
GACTGTCTGTGCTGTACCTGAGCGCAGCTTTTTCTGATTATCAAACACACCGATGATGTACTCTGCATGATCGACCATAGGTAGATTCCTTTCGTTTGACGGTCTATTTGACGGAGCATACAATCAAATTGTAATGTTTTTAGCGAAACTGTCGATTACTCCAAACATTATTCCCGAAATTTATTGGCCTTTGGACTGTTTTCCCTTGACTGATAGCTGAATTGGCAGTAAAATTCAAGAAGAACTACCTGTCGCAGAGTAAGGTACTCTGCGATATATATGGCTTTTAAGTCATAATGGGGTGCTGAACAAAAAGTGAGGGAGACATATGATTGTTCGAGTCGGTCTGCTTGATAAAAGTGATAATTATATTTCAAGACTTGCCAATTATCAAAATGTACATTCCAATGAAGCGGTACAGTTTGAAATTTATCTTTTTACGGAAGAACAGATGCTGCGCCGACAGATGGGACGCGGCGGGCGAATAGACGTGTTGATTGCGGAAGAAGAACTGCTACAGTCGCCAGAAGAGTACGCACGCAGTATGGAGCTTGCGTTCTGGAGCGAGGATAAGCACGAGCAGATGCGCGATGGCTGTCCTGTGATATGCCGTTACCAGAAGGCCGGCGACATCTTTCTTACTATTCAAGGACTTGCCTCCAAACGCGGCAAAGGTTCCTCAAGCTATGCGCTGCAGGAAAATGGAAAAATCTGCCTGTTCCTTGGCGGTGCGGGTGGTGCGGGCTGTAGCACAGTAGCAATGGGCTGCGCTGCTGCACTGGCTGCACAGGGGCAGAACACTATTTATTTCAGCCTGAAACAGAAAGAAGAAAACGGACAATTCCGGGTAAGCGGCAGTTCGCTGACCGATGTAATGTATGAAATCGGTATGTGGCAACAGCTGGGCGGCACCGATCAGGGGCAGTTGCAGATGAAGCTGCAAAGCATGCTCCGCAAGGACGATGAAACCGGTGTATATTCTTTTGCACCCTTTGACCTGCCGGTGAGCGCAATGAACTTTGGCCCTGATGATATGCAGGCATTGCTGCATGCGGTCGGAGGTCTGTGCGAGAGGTGTGTGGTGTGTGCAGATAGCTACCTTTCCTCAACGTTGCTGCGGGGCATCCGCCTTGCGGACTGGGTGATAGTAGTAAGCGACAGCACCACGGCAGGTAATGAAAAAACAAAGAAGTTGTTGAACTCGTTGGAAGCAATCGACAGCATGGATGAAAAACTGATTGAAGGTAGCGTGGAAGTCGTCTACAACAAGTTCGGCTCGGCTGGCCAGAAGATGGAACTGCCCAAGTATGCCTGTGAACTTGGTACGATCCCGCGCTATCAGAATGCGGAGAAAAAACGCATTGTTCAGGAGTTACGGGTCAGCAGTGTCTATTCACAGCTGAACAACTGACAGTGTGGGGGAATGGCAGATGACGACAGAGGAATTAAAGGCACTCCGAAGCAGAGTTCTGGACGCCATCAACCGGGAGCTGCAGCCTACCCGGATGAACGACGAGGAACTGCTGAAGGCAATCACAGCTTTGGTGGAACGGGAAGGAAGGGGTGGATACCTGCTCCCAATCCAGAAGATGGATACCGTCAACGGCATTTATAAAATGTACCGTGGTCTGGGCGGCCTGCTGGATTCCATTCTTGCAGATGAAAATGTGACAGAAGTGATGATCAATGGTCCCGACAACATCTTTGTGGAGCGCAGCGGCCGTCTGACACGGGTGGACAAGCACTTCAAGGATGAGCAGGAGCTGCGCAGGGTCATCGACTTGATCGTGGGCAAGGCGCACCGTGAAGTGTCGGAAGCAAATCCCATTGTGGATACTCGTCTGGAAGACGGCAGCCGTGTGAATGTGGTGCTTTCACCCATTGCATTGAGCGGCTCTACTATTACCATCCGTAAATTTTCCAAGCAGCCTATGACTATGAGCAAGCTGCTGGAATACGGTTCCATTACGCCGGAAGTGGCCAATTTCTTAAAAAAGCTTGTGGCGGCACGGTACAACATTTTCATTGCGGGAGGTACCGGCAGCGGTAAGACTACCTTTTTAAATCCGCTGTCCAATTATATCCCGCATGATGAGCGTATCATCACCATCGAGGATTCTGCTGAGCTGCAGATCACTCAGATTCCGAACATCGTGCGGCTGGAGACCCGCAATGCAACGGCGTCTTCGGGCGAGAGTAAAAAAATTGACATCCAGAGTCTGATCCGCTCCAGCCTGCGTATGCGTCCAGACCGCATCATCGTTGGCGAGGTACGCGGCGCGGAAGCATTGGATATGCTGCAGGCCATGAACACTGGTCACGACGGAAGCCTTTCTACCGGACATGCCAACTCGGCAGAGGATATGCTCAGCCGTCTAGAAACCATGGTTTTGCAGGGCGAGGCGGCACTGCCGCTGAAAGCTATCCGTCAGCAAATCTCCAGTGCAGTGGACATCATGATCCATCTGTCCCGTCTGCGCGACCACAGCCGTAAGACAATGATGGTCAGCGAGATCTTACCGCATCTGGACGAAAACGGTGACATCCGTCTGAATCCACTGTTTGAGTTCCGGGAGGATGAACATTCTACATTGCAGCATGTTTCGGGTGCGTTGGTGCGTACAGAAAACCCCATGATCCAGACCGATAAATGGACTCGTGCGGGGTTTTTACTGGAAGATATCCCCGCTCCGGTGCGGAAATAAGCGGAGAACGGGGATGCAACAGAGAGGAACGATCAGATGAAAAAGGAAAAGAACGCGGCAAAGCCGAAGACAAAGCGGCCCGCAAAACCTAAAAAGGAACCGGTCTCCCAGTGGATGACCAATCCCCTGAACGAACAAGTTCTGGATTACCATAACTATGAGATGACACAGGGCGAGCAGGTATTGTATTTTATTCTGGCATTTTTGATCGGTGGTGTGGTGAGCCAGTTCTTCTACGGCGGCCTGTTCCAGGAGGACGGCGCGCCCACCCTGCTGACCTATATCAGCAATGCAGCGGCATTTGTGGTAGTCGGCCTGATTGCAGGCAGGGTATTTCTGCCGGTGCGCAGCCGCAAGCTGGCGGAAAAGCGCCGCGATGTGCTGCGCAAACAGTTCCGCGATATGCTGGAGTCGCTTACAGCTTCGCTGGCAGCTAACAGCACGGTGCGGGATGCATTTAATACTGCATACACCGATATGTGTATGCAGTATTCGGACGATGCACTGATTGCAAAGGAACTGGATCAGTTCCGCCGTGCAGAGCAGATCAATGTGACACTGGACGTTATGATGGACGATTTTGCCAAGCGCAGCGGCATGGAAGAGATCGAAGACTTTAATAATGTATTCCAGGTGTGCTACGGCCCCGGCGGCAACATGAGCCGCGTGATCAACCAGACCCACGATATCATCTGTGAGCGGATGGAAGTGGAGGACGAGATCCAGGCCAAGATCCACGCAAATGAGACCGAACTGAACGTGATCATGGTGGCGCCTGTGCTGATGATTGCACTGATGCGCAGCACGAATGCAACATTTGCACAGAATCTGGCTTCACCGACGGGTGTTGCGGTCGTTACGGTCGGCCTTGCAATGTTTGTGGGCGCGTATATCTGGGGCCAGAAAATTATTGCGGTGGGGTGAGAAACGATGCTGATTGTAAAATTGATCTGTCTAGTGCTGGGTACGGCACTGGCAGTGCTGTTCATCCTTTTCACCCTGCGGGGCAGAAAAGAGGACTGGCGCATTGAAGGCGTGCCGCAGAAGGAATTCAGTGATAAAGAACTGTGGGCGGCAGGCTTTGCCATGCAGCAACTGCCGGTGTTTTCCATGGATTCGGCTGTCGGCAAAAAAATGATGTCGGCTTCTGCCATTCTGCACCCGGAAAACGGCGGACGTTTTGTGGAATACTGGGCGCGGCTGTACTGGGCGCGCACGCTGTCCATGTCGCTGCTAGTGCTGGCGCTGGCGTTCTGTGCTTCGGTGTTCATGGACGGCTACATGGTATTCGTTGTGCTGATCGCCGGTGTGGCAATGGTGGCCGTCATCTATTCCAACGGTGCAAATGAGATGAGCAACCAGCTTAAAAAGCGCAGCGAAGAGTGCATGATGGAGTTTTCTAACGTGGTTTCCAAACTGACGCTGCTGATGAACTGCGGCATGATCCTGAAGGAAGCCTGGTACATCGTGGCCAAGAGCAAGAAGGGTGTCATTTACGACCTGATGCAGGAAGCCTGCCGCGAAATGGATAACGGCACGGCCAGTGCCGAGGCCATTTATAACTTTGGCGTCCGCACCGGTTCGCCGGAAGTGCGCAAATTTGCCAGCATCATCATCCAGAACATTGAAAAGGGCGGCTCGGACGTGACCACCATCATGCGCCAGCAGTCGGATGAGCTGATCTCCCAGCGCCGCCAGATGCTGCTGCGCCGCGGCGACGATGCTGCCGCACAGCTGCTGGCACCTACCACCATCGTGCTGGTGGGCGTCATCATGATCATCATGGTGGCGGCAATGACCGGCATGAGCACGGCTATTTAAGAAAATATAAACAGATACGCTGTTTATATAATATTTATCCAGGAGGAATTACTTATGAACAACTTCATGAACAAGCTGTATGTCAAGGCTCTGGTTACTGCCAACATGGCAAAGAACGAGCTGAAGAAGATGTGCGAAGAGGACGAAGGCATGGACATCATTGTCACCATCGTTCTGGTGGCACTGGGCATCGTGATCGTTGGCGTCGTTGCTCGTATTGCAAGTGATGTCATCGGCAAGGCTGACCAGCAGGTCAGCGGTTTGGACAGCACCTTTGCCCAGCTGAAGTAAGTGCGGAGTGGGTCCTGCCTTGCGGGGCAGGACTCGTTTCCTGCGGGCTGTACTGCCCTTGAGGAGCGGTACAGCCTGAAGGAAACGAGGAAGAGAGGAAGAATCGATGCGAAAATTATCAAGGGGTCTTTTAAAAGCGGAAATTTTACTCTGGAATATGGGCACCGGCCTGAAAGAAAAATGGCGCAGGGCTGCACAAGATGAAAGCGGCCTTGATGTGATCATTACGGTGGCGCTGATCGCTGTCATGCTGATCGTGGCGGGACTTGTTGTCAAGCTGCTGGGCCGGGTGCTGGAGCCAACGGGCACATCGGTTGGAAACTTTTTGAGCGGACGCGTCTGAAGGGAAAACAAGATCAATGGAATGGATCATTGCGGTATGCAGTGCCGGGCTGAACCTTGCGGCAGTCTGGCTCGTGCAGAAAAAAACAGGGCTTAAACCGGAAAAACAAACGCAGTGGGCAGCGGCTTTGCTTCTTGCAGCGGCGGGCGGCTTTGCCAGCGGATATATGCTGGTTCTGCGGGCGGGCACATACCCGCCGAATCTGCTGCGCCTTGTGTTGCTGGGAACGCTGCTTACTGCGGCAGCGTATATCGACGCACTGAGCCATAAGATCCCCAACTGGATCGTGCTGTGCACGGCGGCAGTTTTTGCGGGGTGCACGGTTCTGGACTTTGTGCTCAGCGGGACAGACGCTGTGCCCATGGCACTCAACAGCGTTCTGGCAGCAGCAGTGTTTTTTGTGGTGTTTTTCCTTGTGCGGCTGGCGTCACGCGGCGGCGTTGGATATGGAGACATCAAGATGATCACGGCAGCGGCGCTGATCCTGGGAATATACGGGACATTCAGCTTTTTGCTGGTTTCGCATGTTCTTGCGGCGGTGGCAGCCATTGCACTGCTGGTCAGCAAAAAGGCAACACGCAAGGACGGCCTGCCGTTTGGCCCCTTCTTCTATCTGGGGTATCTGGTAACGATTTTGACGGGAATGTTTTGATCAAGGCACAGGAGGAGTAAAACATGAAAAAAACGCGTCTTGTAGCGCTGGTGGCACTTGTGGTGGTCTGTATTGCGGGTTGGGCGATTCTGGGCCTGAATACCATGAACGATGTCAAAACGCAGCAGAACACGGTGGAAGCGGCGCAGTATTACCGCGGGAAAAAGCTGTTCCAGCTTTCACTGCAGAACTACCAGAGTGCCATTGCAGCAAAACCCACACAGGCGCTGTACGATGAGTATCTGGCAGCCTGCGCGGAATATTATGAGGACTGCCCGACGAGAAATGTGCGCAATACCGAAGAATCGGCCTATGCGGCGGCGGTTGCGGCATACCCGGAGCGCGCCGATTACTGGGAAAAGTATGCGGCAATCTATTATGAAGACGGCGATTACGACACGGTGGTCGATGTGCTGAAGAGCGCGGATGCCGCCAAGGTCTCCTTCAATGATACCATGATGCAGTACTGGAACGAGGCTTACTATGCCTGCGAGACCTCTGCTGCAAATTATGAATCGCTGGCACCGGCTGGCATGGATGGCGTGTATCTGGGCTGGAATGGCGAGGAAAACGTTCTTTTCAGCAGTGCGGACGGCGACCTTCTGGATCAGAGCTACGCATTCGTTGGCCCGGTCGGGCAGGACACGGCGGTGCTGTGCAGCAGCTATGAAGGCGAGAGCTATGTTTTCCAGCTCAGCAAGAGCCTGATGGTGGGCCGTTTTATGGCGCAGGTCGAGCAGGCCAACGGTTACGGCCAGGGCCTGATCCCTGTGCAGCTGAAGGGCCGCTCCGACTGGTGCTATATCGACCTCAACGGCCAGAAATACCTGAACGGCTATCAGGCTGCCGGCATGTTCCAGAACGGCAAGGCACCGGTGCAGAAAGACGGCGCATGGATCTTTGTGGATCAGACCGGTGCACAGCAGGGCGACAGCTATGAGGAAATCCAGCTGACCGAAAATGGCAGCTGGCTGGTAAACGGCGTATATCTTGCCAAGAAAAACGGCAAGTGGAACCTATATTCGGAGGCCGGCGAGCAGCAGGGCGCACTGGATGCAGACGAGGTCGATCTGAACCGCGGCAATGGCCTTGCGTTTGCCAAGAACGGCAAGTGGGGCTTTGCAGCCAATGACGGCACTGCGGTGATCGCACCGGAATATGATGCAGCCAAGAGCTTTTCCGGCGGCGTTGCAGCGGTGTGCAAGGACGGCAAGTGGGGCTTTATCAATGGCAGAGGCACGCAGGTAATCGACTATCTGCTGGTTGAAGCCGGATATTTCGACGCCAACGGCAAGTGCCCTGCAAAGATGGACGGCAACGACACGCAGGTGATGCTGAGCTGGCGTGTGAAGCGCAGCTGAACGCGGAGGACAGGGCCATGAAAGAGTGGAAACAAAGCCTTTTGCGCGTACAGGAAGATGGTATGGAGGCCATTGAGGGCCTGCTGGTCATTACGCTGACGCTGTTTGTTCTTTTTTTCATCTGGGGTTATGGATTTTTGCTGTTCCAGCAATTTGTGGTGATACGTGCTGCAGATGAAACGGCCAACAAAATTGCGCAGACATATGCGTACGCAGAAACAGACCCGATCACGGGATATATCAGCAAAGAAGTAAAAGTTGCATTGAGTCCCAGCCGTTACCAAAGCGGAAAACTGCAAGAAAAAAACGAACAGCGTGCCATAAAATATGGAAAATGGCTTGTTCGCAAGGGGAGTCTGGCAACGCAGGTCGGGATGCCGGTCGTTGAAGCAAAGACTGTCTACGATGGAGTTGCACAGCGCCATGTGGTTGTGAATATCACGGCCGAGTACAGGATTCCGTTTGGCAATTTCTTGGAGCTGTTTGGGGTCAGCGGCACGCGCGTTTACTATGCGACGGGGCGGGCGATGTGCACAGATCTTTCGCACTATATCAATACCGTGGACTATACCAAGACGTTGAATTATGTAGTGAGCAACGTTGCAAAGAATGATTATGTTGATCTGCTGGAGAAAGTTCTTGCATTTATCGTGAAGAAAAAGGATTTTTAATTATTCTGCGAAAGTCAGAAACATCCGTGTGAGGACAAATGATGAAAAAGGACAAAATGATAAAGAATACCTGCGGCGCAATCTCATTGATGCTTGCATTGCTGGTCGTGCCGTTTTATGCGGTAGCGGGTATTCTGGTGGAAGCAAGTAGATATCAGTCTGCATTGACGGGCCTGGATGATGCGATGAACACCAGTGCACTGTCGGTGCTGTCGGATTATGATTCGTTTTTACAAAGCCGGTTTGGTCTGCTTGCAATGGCGCAGAATGATGACCCGTCGGTGGATAATGGATATACCGGCAACAAAGACCTTGAGGAAGCATTCCAAAAGTACCTGAATGCGCAGGATACGACCGATACCCGGAGCTTCCGCACAACAAGTGCAGCGGCGGCAGGCGTATATCCGTTGGCGGACACGGATATCTTAAAGGCACAGGTCCTGGACTATAGCACGCTGACTCTCCCGACGGTCCTAGTCTCCGAGTTCGGCAGTACAGGCCTGCAGGATATCATCAAAGAGGTACAGAACAGCATTCCGGGCCTTAAGTTCCTGAAGGTCGGCAGCAGCATTGCGGATACGGCAACCAAAACGCTGGACGTAACAAAAAAACTGGAAAAAGCCAAGGACAGCGTAAAATCCCTGAACGAGAAAACGACCTCCTATGATTCGGCACACAGCGCATTCGATGACGCATTGAACGAGCTGAAAAAGACGATGGGAGAAAAACCGGGAGAAAATGCGACCGTCGATGAGCTCGACGCATACAATAAGCGGTATGAGCAGACACTGGAGAATGCGCAGAAAGCCAAAAAGGAATACGAAAAGAAGCTGCAGGCAGAAATTAAGAGTACAGAGTCGCTGAATAAGGACCTCAAGGATGTGGCAAAGACGCAGGATGAAGTGCTGGATGGCTGGGTAAGCGTTGGTAAGGATGCCGTAAATGCCGTAGGAGACGCCAAGAACACAAAGGTGGACACATCCGGCGAAGAAACAACGGTTACGACCCTGACAGGTCAGATCGACGCGACCCAAAAAGAACTGGAAAAGAAAGATATTACGGCCGAAGAAAAAACGAAGCTGGAACAGCAGCTTAAACAGCTGCAGCAGCAGGAGGCGGACCTGAAGACGATAAGCAATGCGGCCGATGCAACGGTGAAAGCCGCAGACAGCTCTCAGGCCAATAAAATACTGAAGGATTATAATACGGATTCCTGCAGCACGGCAATTTCCGGCCTGACAGAAGAACTGAACCGTGTGAAGGATATGGATCTGAGTGACCTGACCCTTGACGATGCAGACAAGATCACAAAACTTCAGGAAGGGCTTCATCTGACCGATATGAGCAAGCTGTCGGATTCGGACAACTTTAATTCGCTGCTGAAAGAAGCAAATGATCTGATCAATAAGGCGGATTCCAATGTTACAAGTTTCTCGTCCATTGCAGAAGCACTGAGCACGATCATGTCTTTGAGTGCAAGCTACGACCCGAAACTGCAAAGCGTGATCAATACGGAGTACTACGATCAGAATTTTGCAGGCCTGCCGAGCAAGAAGGACCGCAGCAACAGTGCTTATACGCTGGAGTCTCCGTATGAACAGAAGGATGCGGCATTGGCACAGGCAGATCTAGATGCCATTGATTTTGTAAACGAGATCATGGATCTGACGGCATGGCAGGGCGGCGTTTCGACTGCTGCTTCGGCCGATACGTCGAAGGCGGATGACGCAAAAACCAAGATCGGAAAACTGCTCAATTCGATGAAGTCCATGCTCAGCATGGTGACGGCTGGAGCCAATATTCTTTCCAATCTGTCAAACATCAAGGCAGATATCGGCGATCATCTGTATCTGGTTGGGTATTTGAACTATACCACAACGAACCGCACGGACTATGCCTCAAAAAAGACAATGTCGGGCGTGAGCATAAAAGGCTCAAATGGCCTGGCGGCAGAAGTAGCAAAGAGCGAAAATAACCTGACCGCTATTTTTGACGCAAAGGAGGAAACGAATTATTCGTTCTGTGGTGCCGAGACGGAGTATCTTCTGATCGGAAATGAACATGAACGGGAAAATCAGAAGGCAATCTTCTACACGATGCTGGCCCTGCGTGTGGCGCTGGACTACAAGCCGGTGACATCCAATGTTGAAGCAAGAGCATTGAGCGCGGGCCTGGCTGGTGCACTGTCCCTGCTTGGCATTCCGTACAAAATGACAGATATGCTGGCAAAAGTTTTCCTGGTTGCAGCAGAAGCATATGTGGATACCGTGCTGATCTGTAACGGTGCACAGGATATTCCCTTTATCAAGGCGTCGGAGGATATTCATTTTTGCGCAAAAGGCTTGTCGAAACTTCCCGGAAAGCTGCAAAAACTGGTTGCCATGACGGATGACCAGAAAAAGACATTGCAGGAAAAGGTGAAGCAGGTTGAGGCAGGCGGCGTTATCCTGGGCGGACTGGAGTCGGACGGCAAAGGCGTTGAAGATCTGCCCAATCTGAAAGGCAGCAATGGCCTTTATGTGGGAGATAACAAGCTATGCATGACCTACAGCCGAAGTATGTTTGTTATGATGCTGATCTGGAACGAAAAGGATCTGGTCAAACGCTTTGCGGACCTGATCGAAATGGAAGCGACCCAGAAGAATTTGGTCAATGATGCATCGGTCTCTCAGAAGCTGTCTGGCATTTACCCCAAATTTGATTTGGATAAGTCCTACACAGCACTGCGCATGAACGTAAAAGGCGATTTTGTGTCGGTGCTCCCGGTGCCTTCGCTCTCCCGGAATTCGGTTTGGAAAGCAAATCGGGTCATGTATAGGGGGTATTGAGCA
>CAJKSU010000086.1 GCA_905202605.1 uncultured Eubacteriales bacterium | reverse complement strand
ATCCTGTGTGACAATATTTCAAAAACCTTCCGCCCGAAAGCGCGATCTGCCGATTGCGTTTTTCGGGCGGTTTTCCTATGATGGAAGCAAAGGAGGTTTTTCCCATGAATATACGTTATCCCAATCTGCTGTCTCCCCTGAAGGTGGGCAATATGGTGCTGAAAAACCGCATGACCTCAGCGCCCTCAACGCCCCACTTCCTCCAGGGAACAGAGACCCACTATACGGAGAAAATGATTACCAACTGGGCAAACCGGGCCCGGAACGGTGCCGCCCTGGTAACCATCAACCATCTGAAGGTGGATATGCCCCGGTTCCCGGTCACCGAGGAGAACAAGCGGGACATCGACTTCCCCGGGGGCCACTTCAATATGTGCGACATGTACGATCCCACCTGCCAGACCTACATCTGCCAGCTGCTGGATGCCATCCACTACTACGGCGGCAAGGCCACGGCCTATGATTTCGCGCCCCAGATCGGCATGGGCGGCGGTCCATCCAACGAGATGCAGGACTTTGATGGGGATCATCCACCCCAGGGGGATATGCCGCAGGACATGCCCGCCGACATGATGCCCATGGGCAGCGGTGTCACCGTGGACAATATGACCCGCCAGCAGATCCAGGACTATATCGCGGAGACTGTCGCCGACGCGGTGATGCTAAAAAAGCTGGGCTTCGATATGATGAGCCTGCACTGTGCCTACCGCCGCTGCATCCACGCCCAGTTCCTGAGTCCCCTCTGCAACCACCGCACCGACGAATATGGCGGCAGCGTGGAAAACCGCAGCCGCTTTATGCTGGAGCTCTACGGTGCCATGAAGGAGGCACTGGGTCGGGATTTCCCACTGGAGGCGGTCATGAGCGTGTCGGAGCCGGGAAAAGAGGGGTGGACCGTAGCGGACACCATCGAGTTTGCCCGGCTGGCCCAGGGCAAGATCGACATTCTGCACCTCCGGGGCGGCATCGCGGACCCCCAGCATCCCACGGGCTTCACCTCCACCCCGGACAATCAGATGCCCTATCTGGTGGAAATCGGCCAAGTGAAGCGGGCCTGCGTGGAACAGGGCATCCAAATGGTCATATGCGCATCGTCGGGCTTCCACGACCTGGACCTGGCGGAAAAGGCCCTGCGGGAGGGCAAATGCGACCTGATCGCCATGGCCCGCAGCTGGATCTGCGACCCGGAGTACGGAAAAAAAGCCTATGAGGGCCGGGGTGAGGATGTGGTACCCTGCATCCGCTGCAACAAGTGCCACGTGTCCAATGCCAACGACTATTTCCGCTCCATCTGCTCCGTGAACCCCATCCTGGGCATGGAAGACAAGATCCTCCGCATGAATGAGGCGGAGACTACGCCGAAAAAGGTAGCTGTGGTGGGCGGCGGTCCCGCGGGTATGAAGGCGGCGCTGGTGGCCCGGGAGCGGGGCCATCAGGTGACGCTGTTTGAAGCCAGCGGCAGCCTCGGCGGCGAGCTGCGGCACAGCGACTACTGCTCCTTCAAGTGGCCCCTGCGGCAGTTCAAGGACTACCTTATTACCCAACTCTACAAGCAGGGAGTGGAGGTCCGACTGAACACCCGGGCGGACCGGGACCTGCTGGCCCGGGGCGGCTTTGAAGCAGTTCTGGTGGCAGTGGGCGCCTCGCCGAAAAAGCCGCCCATTCCCGGTATCGACCTGCCCCAGGTGCGGCCCGCCTCCGGTGTATTCGGCCACGAGGACGAGCTGGACCAAAACGTGGTCATCATCGGCGGCGGCGAAATCGGCGTGGAGACCGGCATGCATCTGGCGGAAAAGGGCCATCAGGTGACGGTGCTGGAGATGCTCCCACGGCTAGCCAACGAGGCTCCGGAGGCTCATTACCGGAGCATGCTGGAGAATTACTATAGGAATCTTCCTGGCTTCCACGGCATCTGCGGCGTCACAGTTACAGCCATCGAGCCCGATGGAGTCTGCTACAGGGACAAGGCGTGCGTAGAACATAAGATCTCCTGTGGAACCGTTCTCTACTCGGTTGGAACGAAAGAGAACTTCGATGAGGCCATGGGCCTTTACGGCGCCGTGGCCAACACCCGCATGATCGGCGATTGCGAAAAGGCGGGGAACGTACAGAAAGCAGTCCGCAGCGGCTATGCCGGAGCGATGCTGCTGTAAATATAAAACAGACCAAGGAGGAAAACGTTATGAGCTACACAGGAAAGTATACATTCACCTTTGAACGGGACGGGGCAAAGGCCAGCCGTACCCTGCTGCTGCGGAACTACTATGACGGTACCTGGCATGGCACGCTGCTGGACGAGCAGGGGAAAAGTGTCATTGTCTCAAAGCTGACGGCGGAGGACAGTTTGATCTCCTTCACCGCCAAGGAATCAGGCCAGGAGCTGGAGGCGGCACTGAAAACCGACGGGAAAACGGTGTCCGGCACCGTCTCCTATGGTCTGCCCAAGGAGGACAAGGCTAAAGCCACTGTAACTGGTACGGTCAGTGAGATCACCCCTGCGGACGACCACGCCGAGAAGATCCAGATGAAGAAAAAGGCGCTGATCCTGTATGCCTCCATCACCGGAAACACCGAAAAGATCGCCAAGGCTTTCCAGCGGTCCTTCGAGCACTATGGCTTCACGGTGGACATGTGCAAGGTCACAAACAAGACAGAGTACGTTCCGAAGAACTATCAGGACTATGACGTGGTGTGCCTGGGCAGCCTGATTATCGCAGGTTCTCCCACCTCCGCGGTCATCAAGCGCTTCAGCCTGGGCGGCGGCTCTGATCTGGAGAGCAACGTCACCAAGAACGCCGAGGCGGGCCTGGACTTTAATGCCGGCGGCGGCGGACTGAAGGGCCCCGGCCCCAACGGCCCCATGCCCGGCGGACCTGGCGGCGGTATGCCTCCCATGGGCGGCCCTGGCGGTCCCGGCGGCGGTATGCCTCCCTTGGGAGGCGATGGACTCAACGGTCCCGCCGGAGCGGGTGGAACCCTGAGCTACGCAGGCGGCCCCGCGCCCCACGGCATCTATCAACCCCTGGGCATCGTGTTCACCACCTATGGCGGCGGCTTCTACGGGTCCAACGAGGCCCTGGCGACACTGGAGACCCTGAAACTTTACCTGGAGACCAGCAGCGTCAAGGTCATTGGCAAGTTTGCCTGCTGCGGCAGGGAGTTTGGTCCTGCGGGCCTGGCCGACGGCGTGAAGCCCAATATCATGGGCGGCGGAGAGATCGACGATCCGGTGTACTACAAGGACGCCGACGGCAACTACCATGCGGGCTCTTATTTCTTCCACACCCATATGAATTCCAAGCCCTGCGCCCGGGATATTCAAAAAGCCGAGGCGCTGGTGGCGGATCTGGTGGAGGACTACTTCTACAGCCACGACGGCATCCGCAAGGACGTGGCCTCCCAGTACATCTCCATCAGCTGACAAAAAACGCGGAAGGAGCGAATTGTTATGAAGAAAATGACCAGATGGCTCAGCCTGTTGCTGGCCGTGGGAATGCTGCTGTCCCTGCTTACAGCCTGCGGTAGTGATACCACAAGCAGCGCAGAAGAACCGAACTCCGGCACGGAGCAATCTGCTGCGGAAGTGCCGGCAGAAGCGACCGCCCCGGCACCGGAGGAACCCACCGGGGCGGAGGCGCCTGAAACCGAAGCGTCTGTGGAGGAGCAGGAAGAAACAGGGCCGGTGCTGACGGAGGAACAGCAGAAGCTCCTGGGCCTGATTCCCGAGGGAGAATACCTGACCTTCCAGGAGTATCCCCTGTCGGAGGATCCGGACGCGACCCTGTCCGTGTTCTATTCCATGCATCCGTTGCTGAACCAGTTCTTTGAGACCCCCGCAGACCTGCCCATCACGGCAAAGACCGAGGAGATCACAGGGGTCCATATTGATTACACCGTTGCATCCTTTATGAACGCTGACACCCAGGTGCAGTTGATGATGGCCTCTGGAGACCTGTGTGACATTATGCCTCTGGCTATGAACTATACTGCCGGTGCAGATGCCGCCGTGGAGGAGGACATGATCTACGACCTGACCGATCTGATCCCGGAATACGCGGTGAACTATCAGGGCCTCATGGACGGGAACCCAACATTCCGCGATGAGGTAACCACCGCGGACGGCCGGGTGGTGGGCTTCAGCATCTACTCCCGGGACAACACGCGCCTGTACATCAGCGGCCCGGAGGTCCGCAAGGACTGGCTGGACAAGCTGGAACTTGAGATTCCTGAAACGCTGGATGAGTACCATGATATGCTTTTGGCGTTTAAGACGGAGCTGAATGTGGAGACACCCATGTGGATCCACTACTCGGGTATCATTCGGGACAACCAGCTGACCCGGGCCTTTGACATCAACGGTACCCAGAAGCTGCTAGTGGACGGCGAGATCCGGTCCAGCCTTCAGGAGCCCGGCTTCCTGGAATACCTGACTATGATGAACCAGTGGCACAGCGAGGGCCTGTTCGCCAAGGATTTCTTCAGCGATGTGAGCCAGGAGGAACCTGAGCTGGCGGTGGTGGCCAATGACACCTACGGCCTATTCTACCAGTATGCTGCTGAATACCCGGAACTCAAGAGCTATGCCTCGGATCCGGACTTTGAGATCCAGGCCATCACCGACGCGGTAAAGAACAAGGGCGACAAGCTGCGGATCTCCAACGGCCTCAAGAGTGAGGCAACTCCCGAAGGGAACTACAACGTAACCACCGCCTGCGATGATGTGGAGCTGGCGCTCAAGTGGCTGGACTTCCTGTACAGCCCCGATGGCTGGCTGCTGGCGAACTATGGTACCGAGGGCGAGAGCTTTACCTATGATGCGGACGGTGTGCCCCATTGGACAGAGCTGATCACGGCGTCTGAGTATCCCGGCTTTGTGGCAAAAAGCATGTACACCATGCTTCAGGGCAACTTCCTGATGCACGCGGCCAGAGAGTTCGACGGCTATACCGAGGATATGATCGAGGCCTCGGATATCTGGGCATCTGTGGAGGCGGACGGCGACTACTTGAATATGCCCTCCTGGGTGACGCTGTCTGCCGATGTGTCCGCGGAGATTTTGCCCCTGGAGTCCGATATTGACACTTATGTGGACGAGTGCCTGGTGAAGTTCATTGTGGGCGACCTGAACCTGACCACAGACTATGAAGCATTCCAGGCTAAGCTGCTGGAAATGCACATGGATACGGTCCTGGAAGCATACCAGGCGGCCTACGAGGACATCAGTGCCCGCCGCAGCAACTGACGATCGGAGGAACATGCGATGAATACGATTTATGAAAGCATACCGGCCTTTGGCATGCCTGTGCTGGAAGGTCCGGTCAACAAACCGAAAAAGGCCACCATGGAGGAGATCATGCGGGCCTCCGGTATGGATCCCAAGGATATGCCGCCCCTGAGCCCACCATCAACAGGGGAGCGGAAGCCCTGCCCGCCTATCTGCCGCCCCTCGGAGCACCCCGGTTCTGTGCCCGGGGCGGATGTGGAGCCGGGAAAGCCCGGTCCGGGTATGCCCGGCGGCGGCCCGCCCAAGTCTCCGCCCTTCCCACGGATGGAGTCCATGGATGTACTGGACGGTAAGCTGTACATTGCGAAAGAGCCCTACGCACAGATCAACGGCATTGTGACGGATAATGCAATGACCGGTGTCAGCTATCAGACCGATGAGGTCTGCCTGAACGGCCTGTACATCGGCGGCGATTCGGTCTATGAAATCAAGGACTCTCAGTTCGACATGACCGGACATGGCATTGACGACTTTGCAGGCATTGGCGCGGCTGTCATGGTCAATGACGATGCGAAGTGCGAGATGGAGAACGTCAACGTCACCACCCACGGCGTCATCCGGCCCTGCACCGTGGTCACCGGCGACGCCACCCTCATCGTCCGCAACTGCGTCCTGGACGCCAAGGGCGGCGAGATTCCGAAGTCCTATGTGCCCCGGGTGGCCTCCGGCATGATGGAGCCGCCTCCAGGCTTGAAGCTGGGGGGCAACTGCCGGACGCATCTCAGCATGGGCAACTCCCGGGCCTATTTCTACGACTCCAAGATTCTGGCCCACTCCTGGGCGGCCCTGTCCACGGACGGGTCCCATGGCGACCTGTACCTGGAGGCTAACAACTGCGACGTGGTCTGCGAAACCGTGGGCTATGGAACCTACGCCGACGGCGGTTGCCACAATGTCCTGAATGATTGCCGGATTACGGTGGATACCCACGTGGCAATCATTGCCGGCGACGCCTGGGTGAAGCTCAACAATTGTACCGTCAAATCGAACCAGTACGGCAGTATGCTCCATGGCGTCCGGGGGCATCACACCGAGACGACAGAGTGCCACATTGTGGGCGGCGACTGGGACGTGGGCGAAGCGCTGTTCTTTGTGAAGTCTGAGAACGTCTATCTGAAGTTGGACGGCGCTAAGGTCAGGACAGGAAAGTATCTGGTTCACTCCATCGTGAACGAGGATCCTGCCGCGACCAAGGTGCCGGAGAAGCTGAAGTGCAAGGTCTACGGCATCAACGCTGTGATTGCCAACGGGGAATACACAGGCGACATCATCCACGAGGACACAGACCGGACGATGAATGTAACGCTCCAGAATGCTGCGGTCATAGGCCGGATTGAGGATGCCTATGTGAAGCTGGATAACGCCAGGTGGACTGCCACAGCAGATTCCACCGTGTGTCTGGTGGGCGACGTGCAGACCGAGCAGATCGATGCTGCGGCAGGTATCACCATCACCGCCAAGGCAGGCGAGGGCTGCGGCCTCAAGGGTGAGTATGTCCTGGCCTCCGGCGGAAAACTGACTGTCACTGGGTAAAAAAACGGGCAGCCTGACCGCAGCGGGAAATCAAGTGCGGCACAGCAGCTTGAGTTGCCTGCTGTGCCGCACTGAGAAAGGAAGTATGTGATTTGTACGAGCATATATTTAGCCCTGTGACCATCAATGGCATTACCCTGAAAAGCCGCCTGACCCACACGAAAAGCGGCGGCGGTGTGGACGGCTCAGAGGAGTCCTTCCAGAAGGCCACCCGGTACTTCACCAACATTGCGAAAAATGGTGCCGCGCTGGTGTGCATGATCGTGGGTTCCTGGCCGGACTGTGAGGGCAAACGCAGCGTGATGTCCCGGCTGTTCATGGACGACCCCCAGGTCCAGGCTGGCTTTACCAGGATGATCGGCGAGGTCCACAAATACGGGACACTATGCACGGCGTCGCTGATGAATGTGGAGCCCCAGGAACTGAACATCAGTCACCTGAACCATTGGGACTTCGACTGGAAGGGGGACTACAACCCGAACTTTAAGAACAAGCCGGAGATCTCCGCAGCACGGATCGACGGAATGATCGATGACTTTGTCTTTCAGTGTCGGGAGCTCCAGCGCATTGGCTTTGATGGTGTGACATTCTATATGAGCTACCGGGCCTCGATTCTGGCCAATGCCATTTCCCCAGTGCTGAACCAGAGAAAGGACCAGTGGGGCGGCAATACACTGGAGGAGCGGGCCCGGCTGCCCCTGACGGTGTTCCGGCGGGTCAAGGAGGCATGTGGGCAGAATTTCCTCATAGAAATCCAGACCTCCGCCGAGGAGGAACAGCCCGGATACGATGTGGAATACTGGCTGGACTTCTGCCAGATGTGCGAGGGATTGGTGGATATTTTTCAGATTCGGGGCTGGGATGGCTCTTACACCCATGTGGGCGGCTACAACTCCACAAAGGAGAGTCCCTGGAATCTGCAATTTGCCGAGAAGTTCAAGGCCAGAGGCATCAAAGCCCTGTGCGCTCCAGTGGGCGGCTTTGGAGATCCGGATACTATGGAGCAGTTCCTGGCCGAGGGCAGGACGGACCTGATTGCCATGGCGCGGCAGTATTATGCGGATACGAGCTTTGGAATTAAACTGCAGGAGGGCAGGGGGGCGGATGTGACACCCTGTCTCCGGTGCATGGGCAAGTGTGACAGCCCCAGCTGTGCGGTCAATCCCTACAGTATGCTGCTCCAGAATCCCGGCCTGTTCCCGGCAACCAAGGGCAGCAAGAAGGTCGCGGTCATCGGCGGTGGTCCTGCGGGCGTTCGTGCGGCGCTGGCTGCCGACGAGCGGGGCCATCAGGTGACCATTTATGAAAAGAGCGATGCCCTAGGCGGGCAGGCGAAGTTTGCCGTCTATCCGGATTTTAAGTGGAACCTGCGGGATTATCTCTACTGGATGCGCCGGCAGGTGGCCCAGTCTGGATGTCAGGTCCGGCTAAACACATTGGCCACGCCAGAACAGATCAAATCCGAAGGCTATGACGCTGTGATCCTTGCCCTGGGATCTGAGGCAAAGACCATTCCTGTGCAGGGTGCGGAGCTGCCTGGTGTGCTGACCATTGACCAGGTCTATGGGAATCCGGATGCCATCGGGCAAAGGGTGGTTCTGGTGGGCGGCGGCGCTTCCGGCAAGGAGACAGCGCTGTATCTGGCCCGAACTGGGCGGCAGGTGACGTTGCTCACCCGGAAGCAGGCTGTGTTCGCCGAGAATAACCATTGCATCTATGCGGTGCAGCACGTTTTTGAAACGGAGCCGAACCTGACCGTTGTGGAGTTTGCGGACACGAAAGAAATCGGCAGCCGGTATGTGGTGGCCGAAGTCAAGACCAATATGCCCCAGCGGAAGCTGACGTTCCAGGGGGTCAAGGAGATGCTGGAGACCCATGTGGAAGAGCCGCCGCATATTCCGGGGTTCCAGTATCCAGTGTATCCGGACCTGACGCAGCAGATGGGGCCGCCTCCGGAGCTGATGAAGGAGGACGGTGGCATGCCTAAGCCGCCCGGACTGGGGATGGGCTTTGCTCATGACCCAGAGGAGATCCAGCAGATCGACGAAAAGGATATTCTACGGGAGATTATTCGGTTTGACTGCGACACGGTGATTGTGTCCGGCGGCCGGCAGTCCCGGACCGAGGCGGCGGCGGCCTTCCAGGGCTGTGCCCCGGAGATCTATGTGATCGGCGATAATGTGAAGCCTGGCAGCATCCAGGAGTGTACGCTTACGGGCTTCGCAGCGGCGATGGCGCTCTGATACATATTCAGCCGCAAGGACTTCAAACGTAAAATACGAGGAGGATCATTATGCAGAGGTCCTTGATTTGATCCAGGATGCATATGATCGGTTCACGGCAAGATAAGCAAAACACTACATAAGTGAGGAACGATACTATGGATAAAATATATGGAATCAGCAAGGTTTTGCCGGAGCGCAAAGAGGTTACTCCGCCGGTAATGGATTTCAGTTTGATGGGCGGTCCGGGCGGTCCGGGTGGACCAGAAGGTCCGGGAGCGATGCCGTTTGGAGCGGGGGGACCGCCTCCAGCAGGCTTCCTCTCCGCTCCTGCAGATGCCAAAGCGGCACTTTATATACGCAATGGCCAGGTCGATGACGAACTGTCGTGCCGTGAATACATGTATGCCGGCGACCTTTCCGGCAGGAGACTGGAGCATGGTAAGATCGTAACCTATGGCGGCCTGAACGGCGGCATATGTGTCCATGGTGCGGGAGCACTGGATATTGACGATACGGTCATCCATATCAACGGCGGCGATAACGGATATCTGGGCGGGCCGGATTCCGGACTTTCCGTGGTTGACCACGCGGATGTCACCTTGAAAAACTCGATCATCGACACGAATGGCCGATGCAGAAGCGCCACCATCGCCGAAGGATACAGCACGCTTCGTGTTTATGACAGTGTGCTGATCAGTCACGGGATCCCCTATGGTGAGGGGATTGAGAAGCCTGCTGGATTCATGGCAACACCGCCGGCCTCCCTTGAAATCAGCGGTAATACACGGACGCATTGTACGCTGAGCAATTCGAGGAGCTTCTTCTATAACAGCACCATTATTGCGGACGGGTGGGCGGCCCTTTCGACGGATGGCGCAGAAGGTTATGTATATCTGGAAGCCAACGACTGCAATGTGGTTACTACAAAAGGTGGCTACGGCGCATATTCAGATGGTGAGTGCCATGACCGCTTTGTACGATGCAGTTTCGACGTGGCGGATATGGCGGCAATTATTGCGTCCTCCAGCGATATGACATTTATCGACTGTGATTCCAAGTGCGGGACCTATTTCGCGCTGATGCATAGTATTGGACTGCCGGACATGCTGAATGAACTGACAGTCTCCGGTGGTACCATCAAATCCGGGAAAGAAATTCTGCGGATGAAGAGCTGCTGCGCAAATGTGGATCTCACAGATGTCAGCATGGAGCCGGGGAATGGAATCCTCTTCCGAACGATGGTAAACGATGATGAAAAAGCGCCTAAGGACCCCGGCAGAGAGGTGTTTGGCTACCAAATCAGACTGCATGACATTGATGCCCAAGGCGATATTCTCCATGAAGACTCGTTCCGGGAAATGTGGCTGACATTGCGCGGTTCTACGATCCGAGGTGCTATTTTGAACGCTAATCTGACTATGGATACCGGAAGCAAATGGTATGCCACCGGAGACTCTACGGTGACACTGCTGGGTGAAGTGAACTGTGTCCAGATCGATGCGGCAGATGGAGTAACGATTCATGCTGTTGGCAACGAACCGGGAGAGTAGACGCTTTCTTCCGGAGGAAAGCTGATTGTCAGCACACAAAAGAATCCATAACCGGAATCTACCGAAGAGCCCCAGTGCATTCATTACAGTGCCGGAGGTTGCACAGTCAGTAATTATTACAAGGATGCCGGGAAGGAC
>CAJKSU010000085.1 GCA_905202605.1 uncultured Eubacteriales bacterium | reverse complement strand
ATAAAATGGTGGCTATAGTTGGAAAAAGTGGCTCGGAGCTGCTCCGGAGGGCGAACGTCAAAGATCAGCATGCCGCCGGGACGCACCGCCCTTGCAAAGCAGGAAATGGCAGAAAGCCCCTGTTCCGGGGTTGCCATATAGTTAAAGCTGTCGAGCATGCACACCAGCACGTCCACCGGCTCCGGCAGCGTAAAGTCTGCCATATCTCCGTGGAGGAACAGGGGCGGATTGTCCATGTCCTGAGTCTTTTCGCAGGCTCTTGTAAGCATGTCCACGCTGAGATCCATGCCATAGCAGCGGCTGCCATGCTCGGCAAACAGAACGCTGAGGCTGCCGGTGCCGCAAGCCATATCGAGAACCGTATTGGGGGTCACGCCGCTATGGCGCAGAATCGTGGTCAGGTATTCATAAAGCCCCGGATAATCCACGTCCTCGGTAAGACTGTCGTACCAGTCCGCCAATGGGCCATAGCTGCTCATGTCTGTTCCTCTTCCTTCATGCGGTCGAGCACCTGACGGTAGCCCCCCGCACCGTAGTTGAGGCACCGCTTGACCCGGCTGACGGTAGCACTGCTGACGCCGGTTTTCTCCAGCACATCGCTGTAGATATCCCCCTGATCCAGCAGCCGCGCCACCTCAAAGCGCTGCTCCATGGCCATCTGTTCAGACACCGTGCAGAGATCCTCTAAAAAGGCATAGCATTCCTCCGGGGTTTTCAGGGTCAAAAGCGCCTGATACAGCGCCGCGCCCCGGTCACTGCCTTTTCCGTGACTATTCATTTCTCACACCTCGCAATTTTTAATGCTCCATTCATCCGTACTGGTGATTCAGCTCAAAGACGCTCTTCAGCATCCCGGAGCTACAGCGGCAAAGCGCCGCTGTTTCACTACTATTTTAGCAAAGTGATATATGAAAGTAAAGAAATAAATTTTGCAATACATTCTTGCAAATGCCTACCTCATGCGATATAATGCAAGAAGAGTAAATTGCAGACATGGAAAAGGCAAACCGTGGGCAATGCCCGGTTGCGAATCCCATCTGCGGAGGTATCATCTATGGTAAAAGCGATAGTTGGCGCCAACTGGGGCGACGAGGGCAAGGGCAAGGTCACCGACCTTCTCTCCGAAACCTCTGATATCGTTGTCCGCTTTCAGGGCGGCGCAAATGCCGGTCACACCATCATCAATGACTACGGAAAATTTGCCCTGCACCTGATCCCGTCCGGCGCCTGCAACCCCGGCACCATGAACATCATCGGCAACGGCGTTGCACTGGATATTCCTAAGCTCATGGCAGAGATCAAGGCCATCACCGACGCGGGCGTTCCCGCTCCTCAGCTGATGATCTCCGACCGGGTACAGCTGCTGATGCCCTATCACGAGCTTCAGGACACCTATGAGGAAGAGCGTCTGGCTGGCAATGCCTTCGGCTCCACCAAGTCCGGTATTGCACCCTTCTACTCTGATAAGTATGCGAAAAACGGCATTCAGATCAACGAGCTGTTTGACGAGGAGGGCCTCAAGGCTCGTCTGGAAAACATCTGCACCCTGAAAAATGCCCTGTTTGTAAACCTGTATCATAAGCCCGAAATTCACGCCGATGAGCTGTTCGATCAGCTGATGGAGTGGCGTGAAATGGTTCGTCCCTACATTGGTAACGTCCACAAGTACCTTGCCGACGCCAATAAGGCCGAGAAGACCATTCTGCTGGAGGGCCAGCTCGGCTCCATGAAGGATCCCGATTTCGGCATCTACCCCATGACCACCTCCTCCCATACGCTGGCAGCCTTTGGCTGCGTGGGCGCAGGCATCCCCCCCAAGGAGATGAAGCAGGTCTATGCGGTCACCAAGGCCTATTCCAGCGCCGTGGGCGCAGGCGAGTTTGTCAGTGAGCTATTCGGTGACGAGGCCGAAGAGCTGCGGCATCGCGGCGGTGATGCCGGCGAGTACGGTGCTACCACAGGCCGCCCCCGCCGTGTGGGTTGGTTCGACGCAGTAGCAACCCGCTACGGCGTGTCCGTTCAGGGCGCAACCGACGTTGCCCTCACCTGTCTGGATGTCATGGGCTATCTGGATGAGATCAAGGTTTGCACCGGCTACGAGATCGACGGCAAGGTTACCACCGATTTCCCGGTGACCCCCGAACTCAAGAAGGCAAAGCCCGTCTACACCACCCTCCCCGGCTGGAAGTGCGATATCCGCGGCACCACCAACTGGGACGAGCTCCCCAAGGCCGCACAGGACTATGTGCTGTTCATTGAGCAGCAGATCGGCGCACCGATCACCATCGTATCCACCGGCCCCAAGCGTCATGAGGTCATTATGCGGTAAAGCTTATTTATGGGTCAGCACCGGAAAGGTGCTGACCCATTTTTCATGCCCGAAATTAGCAGATGGCCCCAACGGCACATCCCTCGGCACCGGTCCGAACTGTCCCCTGTCTGGTCAGCAGTCCAAACCGCAATATGCTCAGGATTCCGAAAATGGTATCCTTTTTTCTTTACAGTGCGCTTTCCGTGCTGACTCGGCCGCATATAATAGTTAAATTGCCGTTCCGCGTCCGGATTTCATCCATAAACGCTTTAATCTCCTTTTCGTTCTTGAGCTGTACCGTATAGCGCAGTTCATAAAGAGTACCCATATTGGTGGTGCGCACCCGCTCCAGACTGTGCGCCGTGGTATACCTCTGGAACAGGTCATCGAACACGCCCTCGTAGTCCATGCTCTCCGGGATGGTGATCCTAAGATCCCGCTGTGCGCCGTGATCGCCGCCGAAATTCACAAGGGTCAGCAGCAGGAAGAACAGCGTTACGATCAGGAAGAACACCGTCGCCAGCACTGCATAGCCCATCCCCAGCGCGATCCCCAGCGCCATCGCCAAAAACAGCGCCGCAATTTGCCGTGCCGTCCCCGGCTCTGAGCGAAACCGTACCAGCGAAAACGTCCCCGCCACGGCAACACCCGCTCCGATGCTGCCGGACACCATCATGATAATCATCTGCACAATGGCGGGGAGAATGGCAAGCGTCAGGCAGAAGCTCTTGGAAAAGCTGGCTCGAAAGGAAAAGCACAGCGCCGTCAGGAGTCCCAGTACAAGGGAGACAGCCGTACAAATCAGGAAGCTCTGGGCGGTCAGTCCGCCGGTAATCAAGGATTCAAACATGGGTGGTCACAACCTTCGCATCAAATATATCTGGCAGAACAAACCGGGAATAGCAGGCACCAATTTTAGAAAACGAGCAACGGTAGATCTGATGTCGGCTCAATAGCTGCGCAAGCCACAGAGGCATGGTGCCGGGAACCTTAATCTCCATCAGAGTCATATTTTCCGGCAGAATGTGCTGCCCATACAAGCCGAGGCAAAGATCCAGTTCCTCCGTTCTCCATAAGAGATTCTGATCCATGGTAATCCGCAGCTCCGGGTTTTCGATGCCCGCCATGGCAATGCGCTGATAGCCGAGGTAGACCCTCGGTCTGGGCTGATGGCGCTCCATAAAATACTGGATCTCATGGGCAATCTGAGTATCCACCCCCTCCGGGATCGGGCCGCCCTCCAGAAACCTCCGGACCTCCCCCACCGGCAGCGCAATTCTGCGCTTATACACCACGTGATCGTATTTCTTTTTCAACTCTACAAATACCTGTCCGGTATCCTTTTGGGGGACGCCATAGGCGCGCACCCGCAACTTTTCCTTGTACACCGGCCGGTCAATAGATTCTCTGGTAATATCATAGCGCTCGGTGTCGTAATAGAGATTACTGATGGTGTGCAGGCCATATTCATCCATCCGAAAATGCTGCTCCAGCTCCGGCAGCAACGCACTGCGCTGCTGCTCCGTCAGAAAATACTTGACCTCATAGCGCCGGAACGATGAAATGATTGGCTGAGCCATGGACTCACCCCCTCTGTAAAGTCTATGTAAAAGATAACATGGAATTGTATAGCTTCTGTGTGGAAAGGAAAGATTTTCTACAATTTTTTTGCTGTCTTTATGAATAAATCATGACGTCGCTTACAGCTGTGCCACCTTTCCCATGGCGGAGCGGTTGCCCACTTGGAGATTTGCCACCTTCTCGCAGTCGCCGGTCATAAAGAACCGTGGTGTGGAGCCGTAGAATTCCAGTGCCGCATCCCGCTGCGCCTTCATGCCGCCGCAGACCACCACAGAATCCGCCTCCAGTGTATGGCTGACCCCATCCCCATCGGTATAGGTCACCGTTTTTTCAGTAACAGCAGTAGTGGAAGCATGGACGATGGAATGGAAGTTCGGGTATTTCTCCCATGCGCACCGAATGATCTCATGATAGTCCTCTGGGTCATAAGTGATGATTGCCATGGTAATGGCATGGAGGTGGGACGCGTCATGGGCGATCTCCCCCTGCCGGGTCAGCACCGTGACTTCATGCCCCTTCTCGCACAAATGCATGCCGGTTTCCACGCCGGTTTCACTGCCGCCCACAATGATAACCCGCTTTCCCAGTTCCTCCTCGTGTCCGAATACCTCCAGACAGGTTTTCAGCCCTGTTTTCATTTCTCCTGCTTCATCCTGTGCATACTTCGGGATATTCGGCACTGCTCCGGTGGCGGCAATCACTGCTTCAAACTGCTCCTGTCGAAGCAGCTCCGGGGTCGCCAGCGTTTGCATCCGTACTGTGACCCCGTGCTTTGCAAGCTGCCGCACCAGATAATCCTTATAATCTCTCAGAGGCCATTTGAAGCTCACATAATCGCTATGCCGCAGCTGACCGCCCAGATAATCGGTCTTTTCAAACAGCGTCACCTGATGCCCCTGCTCCGCCGCCATGATCGCCGCCCGCATGCCAATGGGGCCGCCGCCCACAATGGCAACCTTTTTCTTCCCGCTGCTCATAGGCAGGGTTTTCAGCAGCATCGGGTCAATGCCCAGTCTGGGATTCACCGAACAGAAGGAGATCCACGGGGGCGTCATGGTGCCGTGGCACTTATTGCACCAGATGCAGGGAACGATGTCCTCACCCCGCCCGGTGAGACATTTCTCCATATAGTCCTCATCGGCGAACAGGCCCCGCGCCATGGCGATCAGGTCACATACGCCCTTTGCCAGATATTCGTCCAGCTCCGCCGGATCCTGAAATCCTCCGTTGACGCCCACCAGCACCTTGGCGCCGGTATCCCGGATCGCCTTAGCATAGGCAAAGCAGGGGTGCTGTCCCTTTTGGAACTGGAAGCCCGTGGGGTGGTTTGCGGCAGCGTCCTTTTCCTTAATGGACACAATGTCCACCACGTCCTCCAGCTCCTTCACCACCGCCGCCATGAACTCCTTCGTATAGATGTGGTCCATCTCGCCATAGACATAGGCCTCGGTGATAAAGTCTCGGCCCAGCCGCTCCTTGATCGCCGTAAACAGGAGCTTCGGCAGACGCGCGGCATTCTCCGGGGTATCGCAGCCATAGAGATCCTGCCGGCAGTTCCGGTTCTTGCCGATGAGCATGGAAATATTCAGGGACACGCCGTCATAGCCAAAGGACTGATAATTCGCCACGTAGTTTACATAATTATCGACCAGTTCTTCCATCCGCTCTGCGGGCAGCGCCTTCTTCGGCTCCACTGGCTGACCGGGCAGGAACACGCCGCCCTGACCGTCCAGATTGTAGCCCTCCGGCCAGGGCAGTCGGAAGGGAATGGTACTGATCAGGATTTTAGAGCCGTAAAAGTGGAGATCGTCGCACATTTTGGAGAAATAGTTACTGACGCTGGGATCATCCATATCGAAGTTCTGCATTCTCACGCTGTCCGCCATGCCGATGGTACGCTGGGTGGGGTTCGACCAGGGGGACATCACCATGTAGGCGCAGCTCTTCGCCATTTGGATTACCCATGCACGATACCCATCTGCAGGAAACGTTTCCGGCCCCTGAAGCAGATGCAGCGAAGCATCCGGGGATGAAATTCGGTTTTTGAGCGTCACATTACCTATGGTCACCGGGGAAAGGAGATGAGGATAATACATAATTCGCCCTCCATTTGTCACAGAATCGCAATAGTTTTACGCAATTATTACATATGGCAATTGTACCCGCCGCCCCGTCATATGTCAATGCAGGCCGCACAAACCAAACAGAACCGCACAATCCGAAAAGCCCGCCTGCACCTTAGGCGGTACAGACGGGCAAAACTGGGCTGTCGAAGCAGCCCAGCTGCGATATTCGATAGAATCCGTCGGCTTACTCCTCCATGAGCTTCTGCCGTGCAAAGTTCACCGTCCCCTCCTGCATCTCGTCGATCCATTTCAGCGCCTTGCCGCAACCCAATGCAACACAAAGAATCGCATCATCCGCCACATGGCATGCAATGCCCGTGGAACGGTAGATCAACTGGTCAAAGCCATAGAGCAGGCTTCCGCCGCCGGTGAGGGTAATTCCGTTCTTGGAGATATCCGCCACCAGCTCCGGGTCGGTTTTCTCCAGAATGGTGCGCACCGCATAGAGAATATCTCGGCATGGAGTCGTGAGGGCGTGCATCACGTCTACCGATGTCACGTCCACCTCCTGTGGCAGACCGGAGGACAGATTCCGCCCCTTGACAGTCATCACCAAAGCCTCCGGCCGTGGATTCACGCAACCGATGGCCATTTTGATTTCCTCGGCAGTCTGATTGCCCACCAGCACCTGATAACGCTCCCGGATATATTGGATAATTGCATTGTCAAAGGCATCACCAGCGGCATCGATGGATGTGGAGCGCACCACATTGTTGAGGCTCAGCACCGCAATATCCGTAGTGCCGCCGCCAATGTCAATGACCATGCTGCCCCCTGCGCCCTTGATGTTCATACCGGCACCAATGGCTGCCGCCAACGGCTCCTCCAGCAGATAGACACGCCGCGCCCCAGCCTCCATGGTTGCCTGAATAACGGCACGCTCCTCTACCTCGGTGATGCCGCTGGGTACGGACACCACAACTCTGGGCTTGACCAGCGACATCTTTGTGATCCGCCTTAGGTAAACCGACAACATGGTTGCGGTCATATCATAGTCAGAAATCGCACCGCGCTCCAGTGGTCGAGCTGCTACGATATTACCGGGGGTACGCCCCAGCATCTTTTTCGCCGCTGCGCCAACTTCCAATACCTTTCCGGTATTCTTATCCAGTGCAACGGCGCTGGGTTCATTGACCACAATGCCCCGCCCATCCAGATATACCAGCACATTGGCTGTTCCAAGATCTATTCCAATATCTCTCGATAACTTTATCATGACGTTTCCTCTTCGGTAGTTTTAGTTTTCCGGCTGGTCTGCGCCACCGCAGCTGCCATTACAGAAGCTGCCCCGGCCTTCATCAGGGTATTGCTCGCTTCCTCCAGCGTAGAGCCTGTGGTAATAATATCGTCAATTAGGAGTACACGCTTTCCGGCGATCAGCTCCGGGTCTACGATCTCATACACACCCACCACATTGCTTCTGCGCTGGTCGGCATTCTCCAGACTGGACTGCGCCGGCGTATCCCGGCACTTTTTCAGCGTCTCCACCGCCACATCATCCAGCGCCAGCGCCGCCGCCATTGCCAGCAACATAGCCTGATCGTAGCCCCGCTGACGCAGACGCTTTTCACTGACCGGCGTCCATGTGATCACGTCGTACTGTCCGGCATAATGCGTCCGGATACACCCTGCCAGAATGCTGCCCAGCTCTGTGGCATAGCCGGGACGATCCTCAAATTTGAACCGGCGAAGAGCGTCCCGCACGCTGCCCTCATAGCGCATGGGTGCATAGCAGGTAGTAAAATGTACACCCGTCCGCGGCGGCGTATCCACCACCAGCTTTTCCCGGCAGACATCACAGCAGCCCTTCTGCCCGATCCGCAGCACCTTGCGGCAGAACATGCATTTCGGTGGAAACAAGAAATCAAGCACGCTGGAGAGAAAGCTCATTTTCATCCGTCCTTTTCAAGTCGAAGCTTCAGTCCGCTGTATCGGCGGGACTGGCGGTTATTCTCCACCATCTGCTGCACCACGCCCGAATCCCCCACCAGAATCAGAAGCTCCTTTGCACGGGTCACAGCCGTATAGAGAATGCTTCTGGTCAAAAGATAGGGATTGGCCTGAGACACAGACAGGATCACCGCACGGTACTCACTGCCCTGACTCTTATGTACGGTCATGGCATAGGCCAGCTCCAGCTGCCCCAGCAGGTCAAAGGTATACTCCACCTCCCGGTCGTCGTACACCACGGTCATAGTTTCCTCGCCGGGATCAATTTCCGTTACCTTCCCCACATCGCCGTTGAACACACCAGTTCCCATGCCAATGCCTTCGGTCTTCTTCCACATTATATCATAATTATTCTTGATTTGCATCACCCGATCCCCAACTCGAAACAGGATTTTACCTCGTTTATGCTCCTGCTTGTCCGGAGATGGTGGATTCAGCGCCGCCTGCAATCGCTTATTCAGTGCTGCAGTCCCCGCCTCAGTCTTTCTGGTGGGGGAAAGCACCTGAATCTGATCCGCAGGAATACCCATATTCTGTGGCAGACGCCGTGTACACAGATCCACGATGGTATCCACGCTCCGCTGCATATCCCTGCGCTGGAGGAAGAAGAAGTCCTTATTCTTCACCGTCAGCTCCGGAAACTCTCCGGCATTGATGGCATGGGCATTCATGATAATCAGGCTCTCCCTAGCCTGCCGGAAGATCTCCGTCAGCCGCACCGTTGGGATTTTTCCGGAGCGGATCAAATCGGAGAACAGATTGCCCGCCCCAACCGATGGCAGCTGATCCGGATCGCCCACCAGAATCAATCGGCAGTGGGGCTTCAGCGCCCGAAGTAGCGCCTCCATCAGCAGAATATCCACCATGGACGTCTCATCCACCACCACGGCATCTGCCCTGAGGGGTTCGGATTCATCATGCATAAAGCACAGTCTGCCGCTTTCCGGGTCAAATTGTGTCTCCAGCAGCCGATGAATGGTGGCCGCCTCCCTGCCGCACAGTTCCTTCATACGGTTAGCTGCACGCCCGGTGGGCGCAGCCAGCACAGTCTTGATTCCAAGCCGGTCGAACAGCCCCAAGATGCCGTTGACCGTTGTGGTTTTACCGGTACCCGGGCCGCCGGTGAGCAGCATCACGGTACAGCGCGCTGCCTTCAAAATTGCTTCCTTCTGATTGGGGGCGTACTCCGTTCCGATCTCCTGCTGTACCGCAAGCAGGGTACCGTCTAACCGATCCGGCACCTCCTGCTGGGTCGATGCCATTTCCAGCATCTTCTCCGCCACAAAGGTTTCCGCCTCATAGTATTCCGGCAGATAGCAAATGGAGATGTCCCGGAGGGTATCCACCACCAGCTTTCCGACAACATTCAGATCCCCCAGTGCTTCGCGCACGGTATCCGCATCAATGCTAATCATCGATGCCGTGGCGGCGCAGAGCTTCTCCGTGGGCAAGAACGTATGCCCGTTGCCAAGATTATGCCGCAGAGTATAGACCGTTGCCGCCTGCACCCGCCGTAGATCCTCCGCCTCGATCCCCTGCCGCACCGCAAACTGATCCACCAGCGCAAAGGACGCGCCGAAAAAGTCCTCTGTCAGGAGATAGGGGTCATCCTGGAGCGCGTCCATGGCAAGGTCGCCATAGGCCTTATACAGCGGCATCGCCAGCTCGCCGGGCAGACCGTTGGACAGCAGGTACTCCAGAAGCTTCCGCATTCCGAACTGCTTTTGAAAGCTCAAGCCAATGGCACGCGCCTTTTGCGGACTAATTCCCGGCACTTCAGCCAGCCGCTCCGGGTTCTGCTCCATAATTTCAAATGTCTGATCTCCAAAGATCTTCACAATACGGCTTGCAGTGCGTGGACCGATCCCCTTGATCACACGCGAAGATAAATACTGCTCGATGGCCTGCGCCCCTGTGGGCATAACACGCTCCAAAAACTCCGCACGGAACTGTGGGCCATGTGTCACGTGGCTCTCCCAATGTCCGGTGATCACCAGATGCTCGCCGGGCGTACAAAGAGGAATCGTTCCAACTACCGTAATCGTCACCTGCTCCTCCGTAGTAAACCGAACCACAGTATACCCGTTTTCCTGATTTTGAAACAACACCGCAGCAACAGTTCCATGTAAAATCTCCTGCGTCCTTCCAGCAGTCTCCATAGTCAGCGTTCCACCCATTCTTTCCATTCATCCCGGCTCAGCAAATGCACCTGACAACGCTCCGCCGCCGCTTCGGCATAGGCCTCAGCCTCCTGATCCAGTTCGTCCTTAACAATCACAATATTCCACCACAGGATGCCCATTTCCCGCAACCAAAGCAGTCCCCGCAGCCAATGCTGAAGCTGCAAACCCGATCCATTCCCCTCCATAACCACGGTAAGGCGCAGATTCTCTCTGCGCCTTAATGGCAACAATATCACACCAGCAATGGTCCAAATCAGCATGATAAGTCCCCATGCTGCCAGAGTTCCAACCAGAAGCTCCATGCGATCCCCTCCCGCATATTCTATGTGGGCACGATACGGACTGTTCCGGCTTTTCTCAAATAAAAATCGTCACACCATAGGTGACAATCGAAACAATGACTCCGGCAATGAGTACCCCCAGCGCTATTGCCGGGAACGCATGCTTGAGCCGGATATCGAATACTGCAGCCACCAGTGAACCAGTCCATGCGCCGGTACCCGGCAGCGGAATCGCCACCAGAATACACAATCCAAGCAGCTCGTACTTTTTCAGCAGTTCTTCCTTCGACGCCGCCTTTTTCTCCATTCGAGAAACAAGGCGCTCCAGAAAACTACTCTTTTTTCGAAGCCATTCAAAAATTCGTCTGGTAAACAAAATCAGGAATGGCACTGGAAGCAGATTCCCAAGGAATGCAGTAAGAAAAGCACTCCAGAAAGGCAGTCCTGATGCAACTCCTATCGGAATC
>CAJKSU010000084.1 GCA_905202605.1 uncultured Eubacteriales bacterium | reverse complement strand
ATGCCGGATGTCCTGATCCTCCGCACCCAGCCACTGCCGCAGGAACTCCGCAAAGATTCTTGCCGCATGGGACCACGCATAATCCTTCCGGTAGGTCAGCCCCAGAGAGGCCGGCTCCACCGGATCCTCCAGCAGCACCATATGGATGCCGCTGTCCGGATACTCCCGGCTGATCTTCCGCATCTGCGCCATGGGCATAAACGCCACTCCCTGCTGATGGGACAGCAGGCTGAAAATCAGGTCGCTGTTGTCCACCTCAAAGGCGATATTGGGTGAAAAGCCGCAGGACTGGCACAGCGCCGTCAGGGTTTCCACATCCATCCGAGAGCGGTCACAGATGAGCTTTTCCTCCGCCAGCTCCCGAACCGAAACACGGGCTCGTCTGGTGAGCCAATGTCCCTGCCCGCAGAGGATCACAAAATCGCACCGTCCCAATGTCTCAAATACGTAGCCTTCGCCGCTCACCGGTCTTGCCGTCAGCATCAGATCCAGCTCATAAAGCCCCAGCCGCTCCGCCAGCTCCGTGGGGCTGCCGCTGAACTGTCGAATACCAATTTCCGGGTGTTTGGGCATAAAATCCCGCAGCACATCCGGAAGAAGATCGTCAATGGAGCAGCCCAGCGTTAGAACATTCTGGTTGGAAGCATACATTCGCTGAATGCTCCGCACGCCATTCTCCAGCTCGCCCAGACTGAGATTCACGCTGGCCAGGAAGCAGCGCCCATAGTCATTCAGGACAATTTTCCCCTTTCGGTGGTCAAACAGAGGAACCCCCAGTTCCTCCTCCAGCCGTGCGATACTCTTGCTGAGATTGGGCTGGGTTACATACAGCTCCTGCGCCGCTCTGGAGATATTCCCGGTCCGCGCCACTGCCGCAAAGTACCGAAGCTGTGTCAGCTCCATCCCCGTTCCCCCTTCCACTGGTTTCTATCAGCATACCACAGTCTGCGCCGCCATGCAACCGAAATCATGCCTTCCGGTTATAAAGCAATCGGGCGTGCCGCCGTGATCCGCAGCACACCCGATGAGCATGAAAATGGATTATTCCTTTGTAGCCGTTTCGCTCTGGCTCTCAGCGGGAGCCTGGCCGGTAACCTTCTTCGCCGCATTCTCCGCAGCACGGGTTTGCAGCGTATCAATGGTCACAGCCGCCAGCAGCGCGATGCCCAGCACCACGTACTTCCAATACTGGTTAATGTTCAGGAAGCTCATACCGTAGTCCAGAACGCCAATAATCAGCACACCAATGACCATGTTGCTCATTTTACCGCCGCCGCCGCCCATTTTAATGCCGCCCAGCATAGCGCCTGCCATAACCGTAAATTCAGCGCCGATGCCAAGGCCCTGATTGACTGCGCCGCCGGTGGTGCCGACATTGACCACCTGACCAATGCCGAAGAATACGCCTGCCAACGCAAAAATTAAAATCCGCATTTTTGCAACCGATACGCCGGACAGTGCCACTGCATCAGGGTTGGAACCGAGTGCATAAACATTCCGTCCAAAATAGGTTTTGTTGAGAATAAACGAGCCCACCAATACCGCTGCAATCATCACCAGCACGCCGGTTTTCAGTGCGCCGGATCCAATGTGGATATTGAAGCCGCCGATATTTTTAAGTGCCGAAGAGACATAGGTGGTCTTGCTGATGCCGTCGGTGAGCAGATAGGTTACGCCGTTGAGGATGTACTGGGTACCCAAGGTGATAATGAAGGGGAACACCTTCAGCCATGAGTACATCACACCATTGAAGGCCGACAGCAGCACCGCCAGAAGAATCCCGCAGATCACTGCCACAACCACATTAGAAGATCCTTCAATCAGCGCCATTGCCATGCCCACGGTGGAAATCAGGAAGCCGGTGGACAGGTCCATGCCGCCTCCCAGCATGATAAACGTGATGCCCACACCCAGAATCACCAGATAGGCATTCTGGTTCAGCATAGTCAGCAGATTGGGAAAGTTAAAGAACGAACGTCCCGCATACGCAGGTCCCAGAATGCTGAACAGGGCGATAAGTACCACCAACACCAGCAGCATCAGATAGTCTTTCAGATAAGAAGAAAAGCTTTTTTTCATACGTCAAGCCCCCATACTTTCATGTTCTCTGTCTGAGGTGGAGGCCATATCCAGGATGCGCTCCTGAGAGAATTCCTCCTTGGTCAGTTCTCCCGCCAGACATTTTTCGCCGAATACCACAATCCGATCCGACATTCCAAGAAGCTCCTCCATGTCAGAGGTTACCATCACCACGCATTTTCCCTCTTCACAAAGGCCGTTCATCAGCTCATAGATCTCATATTTGGCGCCCACGTCAATGCCGCGGGTCGGCTCATCAAAAATGATGATATCGGACTGTGTTGCCAGCGCCTTGCCTACCACAACCTTCTGCTGGTTACCGCCGGACAGTGTTCCAACCTTGGTAGCATCCAGATTCGGCGCTTTGATGCGCATGGCCTCTCCATAATATTTCGCAATTTCCGCTTCTTTTTTCCGATCTACCACACCGGCATAAGAAATCTTCTCCACCACGTTGTAAACCAGATTCCAGGAGATCGTCTCTCCCAGGAAGCAGCCCTCCCGCTTCCGATCCTCCGGAATCAGGCAGATGCCGTATTTGTGCATGGCGTCCTTGGGGGAGCGAATGTCCGCCTTTTTCCCGTTGACATAAATCTCGCCCCACTGGGCCTTTTCCGCACCGAATACCACCTTCATGATCTCGGTACGTCCTGCTCCCACCAGACCGGAAATGCCCAAAATTTCTCCCCGGCGAGCCTGAAAGGAGATGTTCTTGACGCCATTGCCGGTAAGGTTTTTCAGCTCCAGTGCCACTTCGCCGATCTTGGCATTTCTGGGTGGGAAGGTTGCCGTCATTTCCCGGCCAACCATGTAGCGGATCAGCTCCGCCCGGTTGGTCTCCTTGGTGTTCAGGGTGGTGATATACTCACCGTCCCGCAAAACGGATACCCGATCCGTCAGCTCGAACACCTCGTCCAGACGGTGGGAAATGAAGATAATCGCAACGCCCTGATCCCGCAGCTTCCGGACGATGCGGAACAGAATCTCAACCTCCGCCACGGAAAGGGGCGCAGTTGGCTCGTCCAGAATCAGAATTCTGACCTCTTTGGATACGGCCTTGGCTGTAGAGACCCGTGAGATCGATGGACGAAAATGTATCGTAATCGAGATCAAAGATGTTCTGGGCGATGTTTCGCATCTTCTTCTGATTGACCAGCCGCCCCAGCTTCTCTCCATAGCAGATATTCTCCGCCGCAGAGAGCACGTCAATCAGGTTAAACTCCTGATAAATACACTCAATGCCATGCTTCCGCGCCAATGCGGGGGTCATGGCGTGATATGTCTCACCATCTACCGTGATGGTGCCGCCGTCCGGTGCATGCGCACCGGTAATGGTTTTAATAAAGGTGGATTTTCCTGCACCATTTTCCCCGATCAGCGCATGCACCTCGCCGGGATAAAAGTCAATGGACACATTATCCAGCGCCACAACGCCGGGGTAAACTTTTCGGATATCCTTTAAAGACAGGACAGGTTTTTTCTCTTGCAACGATAGCGCCTCCGATCACCGGCCCTTGCCGGCAGGTATTCTGTCTTTTGATGATTCGGGGCGGCACCGAGCAATCCAGTGCCGCCCCCCATCGTTCGGATATTTACTTCTTATACTCAGCAGCGGGGTTCTCATCGCCCATGGACCATGTAGCGGAGAAGCCGTCAACGGTCACAGCGGTGATGGTGTCATAGAAGGTTTCGCCGTAAGTCCAGCTGAAGCCGTCGATGCCGCAAACGCCCAGCAGCTCCTCAGCCAGCCTTGCGCCGGTGCGCATAGGCGGAATGATCACATCGGGGTTGATGGTCTTTGCATACTCAGCCAGAGCATCGTAGCCTGCGCCGATCTCGTTCTTGGCGTCATCGCCATAGGGGATCGCGGGATCGCCATAGGTGGCATAGCCCTTGATTGCGGTGGAGGAAGCGTCCTTTTCAGCGCCCTCATAAATGCGCTTAAAGGTGTCGTCCTCCGCATAGCAGGGAATGACGCAGTAATCTGCCAGGCTGCCGCCGTTCTGATCGCAGAAGTCCTTAATGGCATTGGCAATGCCCATGGCCTCTTCCGGCTCGTAGGCAACAAACAGATGGCAGTCAGGGTTGGCGTTCAGAACAGCCTGTGCGTTGTTGAAGGCGGTGTTCAGCGCACCGTCGCCGTAGGAGGTCGTCTCGGAAACCAGCGCCAGAATGTCGGACTTCTCAACGGTGCCCTTAATGGCGTTGGAACGATATACGCCGTCGGCGATATCATAATAAGTATCAATGGCGATCTCATACTTGCCGTCAGCGTTCTTGGGAACGTTGGCGCCGGAGGTCTTTACCCAGTACTCCGCAGCCTGAACGGCATACATACCGGTGATCTCATAAGCAGTGTAGCCGCAGCCTGCGATGGTGTAATCGGTGGGCTGTGCGCCAAGGTATACCACTGCGATGCCGTTGTCAGTTGCCTGCTGGACAACATCCTTGAGCATCTCAACGGACATGGCGGCGATCATCAGGCATCCAACGTTGCCGGCTGCAATGGCCTGCTCTACAAACTGTACCTGATTGCCGGGGTTGCCCTCAGCGTCCTTCTTGACGTACTTGAAGCCCTGCGCTTCCATCACAGCGCCCATGGCGTCGTTGATCATAACCAGCCCCTCTGCGCCGGTGGTAGGCAGGATGGACCATACTTCCTTCTGGCCGTTCCACTTAAAATCGGTCGTCTCAGCAGGCGCCGCTGTGTCCGCATCTCCCGCGGATGCCTTTGCGTTGTCCTGCGCGGTCTGCTCAGAAGCAGGCGCAGCAGCGGAACCCGTGCCGGTCGAGGCAGAGGAGGTGCCGCATCCTGCGAATGCAGCGACCATCATACAGAGAGCCAGCAGCATTGCAACAATCTTTTTCATATGCTTCATTCCTTCCAAATTTTGCAGCAAGGCTGCAAGAAATAATGCGTTGGAATCGTAACATTCCAGCGCATTCATTTTAATACAGCGCACCCGCTTCGTCAAGGGAGTTTCTGCGTCTTTTTCGGTATTTTTAACAACAAATTAGTTTAATCGCCTCACTTTTGCGCCTAAAACCTACAATTATTGACGCAGTGCACGAATCGCCTCTCTGGCAGCGGCAACCACAGCATCATCGGTGTTGTGCTCAATGATGTAGTTAAGCTGAGAGGCGGCAGCGCTCCGCCCGGTGCGTCCCAGTGCCTGAATGCCCGCCAGCAGCACAGGCTGCTCCGTGGCCTTCTGCACGGCCTCCACCAGATGATTATAGCACTCGTCGTTGCCCTTGCCCGCAGCACCGAATGCCTCCATCAGGGTGGTCTTCTCTTCCAGCTCGCCGGAGGCCATCAGCTTGTCTACCTTTTTCCACCGTGCGCCGAATACCAGCTTTGCATAAAACTCGCGATCCTTCATAATTGATTCGCCTTCCACATTATTTTCCCGCCGCGGACTCTGCGGCAAATTATCCGTTATTATACTGACATTCGGCATAATAGTCAATTCTCCGTCTATTTTCTCGTGCATTATTTACGTTTCATTCACAATCTTGCACAATTGTGCAAGGAAGGAATTGTTTATATTATCACGATCTGTCATTGTACCTAGTTAAATTTTTCAATCATTAAAATTTAGTAAACAATTCCGCCCGCCCATTGCAGAGCGCCGCCGGCTGGAGTACAATACTAGTCGAACATTAAAAAGGTGGTTTTATCATGTTACAACGTTTTCGCGCCGCGCTGATTCGCTTTATGACCGGGCGAAACGGCGTGGATCAGCTGGGCTGGTTTCTGCTGATTTTGGGCGTTGTGCTCAATCTCATTGGTACTTTTACCCGGCTCCCTGTTTTCCAGCTGCTGGCCTATATTCCGCTGGTACTGACGATCTGGCGTACCTTCTCCCGCAATATTCCCAAGCGCTATGCCGAAAATCAGCGGTTCACCCAATTTTTCGCGCGCATCAAGGGGCATAAAACCTACTGCTATTTTAAATGCCCCGGCTGCAAAACCCGCGTAAAAGTTCCAAAAGGAAAGGGTACCATCCGCATCACCTGCCCCAGCTGCAGGGAAAAGTTCGTCAAAAAGACCTGACCGTGCTTTCTATTCCGCGCCGCACCGACCGCCTGTGTCGGTGCGGTGTTTTCGTCTACACAAAGTTCTTGCGCTTCTGTCGATTCTGTGTTACGATAGGGTTGGTTATTTAGGAGGCGAAAGAAATATGAGTAAGCAATCCTCTGGCACTATTGTGCGGGATCTGACGCAGGGAAGTGTCACAAAACTTCTGCTGGTCTTTGCGTTCCCGCTGCTATGTTCCAATCTGCTGCAAACCTTTTATAACATGGTAGATATGGTGGTCATCGGTCAGTTTGTTGGAAAAAACGGCCTTTCCGCTGTCTCCATTGGCGGCGATGTGCTGCATTTCCTCACGTTTCTGGTCATGGGCTTTTCCAATGCCGGTCAGGTAATCCTCTCCCAGTACATCGGTGCAGGGCAGCATGACCGAGTCAAAGGCACCATCGGTACTATGTTCACCGTCACGTTCCTGATGGCGATCCTGCTGAGCGTGTTTTGCAGCATTTTTCTCGACGATTTTCTGCATCTGATGAACACTCCGCAGGAATGCTTTGACCTGACCCGTGACTACAGCTTTGTGTGTATTCTTGGTCTAGTGTTTATCTATGGCTACAATCTGGTGTCCGCCATTCTCCGGGGCATGGGTGACTCCAAGCATCCTCTGATGTTTATTGCCGTGGCTACCATTGTGAATCTGGTGCTGGATCTGGTCTTCGTCGCCGGCTTTGGCCTCGGCCCTAAGGGCGCCGCCCTTGCCACGGTTATTGGACAGGCCGTGAGCTTCCTCTGGGCGATCTTTTATCTCTATCAGCACAAGGAAGCCTTCGGCTTTGATTTCCGGCCCCAGAGCTTCCGTCCTGACCGTGAGGTGCTGCCCAAGCTTGCCAAGCTGGGCTTCCCCATGATCCTGCAATCCGCCGCCATCAACTTCTCCATGCTGTTCGTCAATTCCTTTATCAACAGCTACGGCGTCGTTGCCTCTGCGGTCACCGGCATCGGCAATAAGCTCGGCTCCATCACCGCCGTAGTCACCAATGCCCTTTCTACAGCGGGCAGCTCCATGGTCGGTCAGAATCTCGGTGCAGAGAAATATCACCGGGTTCCCAAGATCATCAGGATCTCTGCCATTTTCGATTTGGCCTTTGCGCTGTTTTTGAGTATCGTTACCGTATTCTTCCCCCGAACAATCTTTGGCTTCTTCAATTCCGATCCGGAAGTCTTGGATATGGCAATGAGCTATATCCCCGTGGCGGTGCTGCTCTACATGGGCTTTGCGGCGCGCTCCCCGTTCTTTGCGCTCATCAATGGCAGCGGCAACGCCAAGCTGAATCTGATCGTCGGGCTGCTGGACGGTGTAATCTGCCGGGTTGGGCTTGCTCTGCTGATGGGCCTTGCCATGGGCATGGGCATCATGGGCTTCTGGCTTGGCAACGCCTTTGCCGGATATATGCCCTTCCTGATCGGCGGGGTGTATTTCCTCACCGGGAAATGGAAGCGCAGATTGGTGTAAATGAATAGAAGTTTGGGCTGGAAATCGTGATGCCGATTTCCAGCCCAACTTTTTTCACTGCCTTTTTCTACGCTCTGAGCAACTTCATTTCCAGCGTTTCAGGATCAATCAATAGGCATGTTTTCTTTGAAACATATAAATCAGTCATAGCATAGTCGATTGCGCTCCCGTGATTTAGCCGTGGATTATAAACTGCAACCACAAAATCGCACTGTTTTATCATGTACTTCAGTGCTTTTTCTACCGCATCACTGTCATCTGGCCGCGCCGCAGTGGTAAGATGCGTACATTCCTCTAACACCGTAAAATAACGCTGGCGCAAAGCAGGATGCCACTTTGTTGCCAATTCCTCATGCGGAAGAATACACTGGAGCATCAAATCGGAATGATCATTTCGTATAACATTGATTATCTCGCAAAACCAAAGCCCTGCACCTGAATCCGGAACCACGAAAAAGCTATTGCATCCCTGTCGGCGAAGTAACTGTATTTGCTGCAATATCACTTGTTTCAGCATAATACATTGCTCATCCTCTTCATCCCACCCGAAGCAAAAGCGAATTGGTGACTGAGCAAAAAATCCACAATTTTTTTCATCCATTGCTTTCTTCCACTTCATCCATTACGCAGGCAATCATTATATAGTGACTCATTATATCGTGAATTACTAATTACCGCATCATTATATATAATAATTGTGCACATGTAAAGAGGTGATTGGGATGGAATACGGACAATTGGTTTTTCACATCGAAGAGCTTTTGCAGGAACGCGGGATTTCCAAGAATCAAATCTGTAAGGCGCTTGATATTCCACGCTCCAATTTTAATCGCTACTGCCGGAACGAATTTCAGCGGATCGATGCGGCGCTGGTTTGTAAGCTATGTGCCTATCTGGACGTTGACATCTCCGATTTAATCGAATACAAAAAACCATAAACAGCAGCGATGCGCAGTTTGCGCCGCTGCTGTTTATCAATCCGCACGGATTGGAGGCGCACGGAAAAGGCCGGAAATCGATCTCCCGATTTCCGGCCCCATTTGTTATCGTTCTATCGGTGAAATCACCGGTTTCCCATCCCGGTCCAGCAGCGGGGTCAGCCCTCCGGCATAGCCGCTGGTCATAAGCAGATAGTTTACGCCAGTCTCCTTATCCACGTATACCTCAGCCGTTGTAAGGGTCCCCTGCGAATAGACCTTTTCAAACCGTTTCTCTGCCATATTACGCCTTCTTTACCGACTCGACCACGCCCTCTGCCAGACCGGCCAGACCCTGAATCTCAGAGGGGATGATGATCTTGGTTGCCTTGCCGTCTGCCACCTTCTCCATGGTCTCCAGCGCCTTGAGCTTGATGACCTGATCATTGGGGCAGGCATCGTTCAAAAGCTTCAGGGACTCCGCCATAGCCTTCTGGACGGACAGGATTGCCTGTGCCTCGCCTTCTGCCCGAAGAATTGCCGCCTGCTTCTCTGCATCCGCCCGAAGAACCGCAGCTTCCTTTTCGCCCTCTGCTACCAGAATGGCGGACTGCTTGGTTCCCTCAGCCTGAAGGATATTCTGGCGGCGCTCCCGCTCTGCCTTCATCTGCTTCTCCATGGAGTTCTGGATATCCGTGGGAGGCAGAATGTTTTTCAGCTCGACGCGGTTGACCTTGATGCCCCACGGATCCGTTGCCTCGTCCAGAATCACGCGCATCTGGCTGTTAATGGTGTCTCTTGAGGTAAGCGTCTGATCCAGCTCCAAATCGCCGATGATGTTACGCAGGGTGGTTGCGGTGAGGGTTTCAATGGCGCTCATGGGATGCTCCACACCATACGTATAGAGCTTGGGATCGGTGATCTGATAGTAGATGACCGTATCGATCTGCATGGTAACGTTATCCTTGGTGATGACTGGCTGCGGGGGATAGTCCATAACCTGTTCCTTGAGACTGACCTTTTTCGCCACGCGCTCAATGAACGGGATCTTAAAGTGCAGGCCCACTTCCCATACGCTCTGGAATGCCCCAAGGCGCTCTACCACATAGGCACGGGACTGCTGGATGATGTAAATGTTCTTGACCAGAACCAGCAGAACGATCAAGGCAATTGCCGCAATTACGAAAATCATTTTTTCTCCTCCTGTTAATAAAGTTTGTACCTGCCAGCTCGGCTGACCGGGGAATGGATGGCAGTGCTACACCTGTGCGGTGTCCATCTGCTCCGCAGGAGTAACATAGAGCTTAACGCCTGCGATTCGTTCTACTCGGATCAGCGTTCCCACAGGGATCACATCGCCATCTTGGGAACGAGCGGACCATACCACCCCATCGAGCTTTACTGCGCCGGTTTCCTGCAAATTGTTGATTTCCTCAGTGACCAGTGCAAGCTGTCCAATGTGCCGATCTGCGTTGGTTGCTTGCCGGCGGGGACCGCTGACCTTACGTACAAAGGGACGCAGCAGTGCCAGCATCGCAGCCGATACCGCAAAGAACAGCAGCACCTGCAGCCAGATCGGCCCGTCCAGCCCCGCAACCACAGCTGCGACCATTGCGCCCGCTGCAAACCACAGGGACACCAGCCCCACAGTCGCAGCCTCCGCAAGGCCAAACAGCACCATTGCCACCAGCCACATGAGCGTCATTGGTGAAATCGCACTCAGCATGTTTTCTGCTCCTTTCCTCTCATTTCACAGTGTAACTAACTGTTACTTGCATAGTAACTCAAATAGCGCTTTTTGTCAAGAGTATTTCGTAAAGATTTTTTCATTTTCAGTTTTTGTTCGCCCCATTTATTTTATTCACTGCCCAAAACGATAGAATTGAATTTCTTTTTTCAGAAGTATTGACAAACCAGCCAATCCGTTATATCTTAATCCAAGACGGCAAATCATTTTCATCAACGTCAGCTATTTTGTCCGGTTTTCTTTGCTTTTTATTAGGGATGCTGACGTATTCTCATTGGATTGACAGGTGGTTCTGTCGTTGCTTTGCGGAAACAGTAACTTATGTTCACGTTTTTGCGCTGGGGCTATGCTCCAGAATTCACACAACGGAGGCAATAAAATATGGAAAACACATTTGATAGAATTGTAGAGATTCTTCGCGCCCAGTGCGATCTGGATGAGTCAGTAGAAATCACCATGGACACCACCTTTAAGGATATTGATCTGGACTCTCTCGATGTAGTGGAAATCGCACTGGAGTGCGAAAATGAATTCGGCATTACCATTGACGTTGAGGAGCCCCCGAAAACCATGGGCGAGTTTGTTGCTCTGGTAGACGAGCTGATCGGTTGATTTTAGTATAAGGTAACAAAAACAGCGCTGCCCGGCGGGCAGCGCTGTTTTCCAAGTCCATGCAG
>CAJKSU010000083.1 GCA_905202605.1 uncultured Eubacteriales bacterium | reverse complement strand
CCCCTCAGTCAGCGGCTCAGGCCGCCGACATCTCCCCTTACAGGGGAGACAAAGATGGCCGCTCCAAAAAGTTCCCCCTGAAAGGGGGAATGTCACGAAGTGAGAAGGGGAGGTGTGAAATGAAGCGGCTTTCAGCCGTGGGAACCCCTCAGTCAGCGGCTCAGGCCGCCGACATCTCCCCTTACAGGGGAGACAAAGACGACCGCTCCCCAAAGTTCCCCCTGAAAGGGGGAATGTCACGAAGTGACAAGGGGGTATCCCGGAGGGGGTAATCCATCGTCGCTTGCGACGTCACATTTCTTCTATCTTCTTTATTCGTTTCTACCGGAGAGGCCATGGAGGGATGCCGCAGCCTGCGGCATCCCTCCAACAGCGTGCCCCAAAAGCCTCGCAGAGTTTGCCGCGCTTGCGGCAAATAAAATTAAATCTATTTTGCGGAGGGGCGTGTACACGACGCAAAATACAATATAGGACGCAAGTGTGTTCGTTGTCCGCCTCAAGCGGACAACGGGCGCGCGCAGTGTCCGGCAAGAGACTTTGTCGAAAAACCCAACAGGTTTTTCGACAGGCTCATGGAGGGATGCCGCAGCCTGCGGCATCCCTCCAGCTTACTTATTTCACCTTCCGGATCACCCGTACATCCTCATCGAGGTTCGGGGACAGCGGCATCTCCCAGCCGAAATGATCGGTATGGAGCAGATGATGCGCCGTTTCCCCGCAGGGTGTTTCCAGAAAATCCTTGTACAGGGTCTGAACCTCCGGGTTCTCGTGGGAGAAGCGCAGGGTATTATTCCGGTCATAGCGGTAAAGCACCTGACCGCGCGCCCCGGCACGCTCCTCATTATAATGAATGGGCTGACCGCCGCCGCCGACGCAGCCGCCGGGACATGCCATGACCTCTACAAAGTCATACTGCACCTCGCCCCGGCGCAGCGCCCGAATGAGTCTGCGGGCATTGCCAAGGCCGCTGACCACCGCAGTGCGTACCTTCACGCCTGCCACGTCGTACTCCGCTTCCTTCCAGCCGTCCATGCCGCGCGCCCCAAGGAACGTCTTGTCCGGATCAGGGTTCTCGCCGGTGAGCACATAGGCGCAGGTGCGAAGCGCCGCCTCCATGACGCCGCCGGTGACGCCGAAGATCACCGCAGCGCCGGTTCCGGCGCCCAGCGGAGAGTCAAAGTCCGTCTCCGGCAGCGCTTCCACATCCACCTGATCGGCGGAGATCATCCGGCAGATCTCACGGGTGGTGATGGAGTAATCCACGTCCTTGCCCGCACCCGCATCGTTGATGTTGGGGATGTCCACCTCGGCCTTCTTTGCCACACAGGGCATCACCGACACGCAGACGATGTTTTTGGGATCCACGCCGATCTTTTTGGCGAAATAGGTCTTGGTCACTGCACCGAACATCTGCTGGGGGGACTTTGCCGTGGACAGCTCGCCCACCATGTCCGGGTACTGGGACTTGAGGAACCGAACCCAGCCGGGGCAGCAGGAGGTAAACATGGGCATTTTATGTTCCTTGCCGTCCTGCATCCGCTGGAGAAATTCCGTTCCCTCCTCCATGATGGTCAGATCGGCGGAGAAATTGGTGTCGAATACATAGTCCACGCCGATGCGCTTCAAGGCGGTAACCAGACGCTTTTCGGTGGCGACCTCCGGGGAAAGGCCGAACACCTCGCCCCATGCCGCCCGCACAGCCGGAGCCACCTGCACCACGACGATCTTTTCCGGATCATTGAGTGCGCCGCCCAGACCGAAAATCGCCTTGGTGTCGTCTCTGGAGCGCAGGGCGTTGACGGGACAGTGGGTGATGCACTGGCCGCACAGCGCGCAGTCCGCCCCCTGAATGGTGCGCCCGCCGGATACGCCCACGGTGGTGTGCGCGCCGGTTCCCACCATGTCCCAGATGCCCAGAGTCTGTACCTTTTCACAGACGGAGACGCAGCGCATGCACTTGATGCACTTGCTTTCATTGCGGATCAGGGGGAAGCTGTTGTCCCAGTTGTCCGCGGGGTAGACGTGGCGGAAGTTCATGGTGTCGTCCATGTTGATGGAGTTTGCCACCTTCTTGAGCTGGCAGGTCTTATCCCGGTTGCAGGCGGGACAGTTGATCCGGTGCTGGCTGAGCAGCAGCTCGATGTTGGTGCGCCGTGCCTCCCGTACCTTCTGGGAGTTGGTGCGGATGTTCATGCCCTCTATGCACTGGTTGTTGCAGGCGGTGATCAGATGATCCGCCCCCTCCAGCTCCACCACACAGACCCGGCATGCGCCGATCTCATTGATATCCTTCAGGAAGCAGAGGGTGGGAACCGGGAAGCCCGCCACCTTGGTGGCCTCCAGAATGGTGCTTCCATCGGGAACCGAAACCCGAAGTCCGTTCACTGTTACATTTACCATTCGTTTCTTCTGCCTCCCTTAAAGATTCCGCAGCCAAAGTGATCGCAGCGCAGGCAGCGGCTGGCCTCCTGACTGGCGTCCTTGGCGGACATGGGCTTTTCCATCAGGTCAAAATCGTCCTTCCGTTCTGCGGCGGAGCGCTCGGAGAGATTGATCCGGCCGCAGTACTTGTGATCCCTGAGGCTCACCTCCGGGATGTCTACATCCACGGTGATCTGGTGATAATAACCCAGATAGTTATCAATGTTCGCCGCAGCCACCTTACCGGCGGCAATGGCGCGGATGGCGGTTTTGGGGCCGGTAACGCAGTCGCCTCCGGCAAATACGCCCTCGGCGTTGTCCACGGCAGTCCAGTCCTGTGCGTCAATTACCCCCCGCTTGATGGGAATGCCCTCCTCGGCAAAATACTGGGCGTCGATGGACTGCCCCACAGCTACCACCACAATGTCGCAGGGGATCAGCTCCGGGGAGCGTCCGCTTCCGATCACGTCAGCGCGGCGGTCATGAATCAGACCCACCTGCTTCGGCTCCGTCCACAGGCCAACCACCTGACCGTCCCGGTTTACCTCAATGCTCACCGGGGCATGGAGATCCAGCATCTCCGCACCCTCCTCCAGTGCGCCCTGTACCTCCTCGGTCTGGGCGGTCATGTCCACCATTCTGCGGCGGTAGACGATGGAGACTTTTTCCGCACCGCAGCGGATGGCGCTTCGGGTGCAGTCCATGGCAACGTTGCCGCCGCCTACCACGCAGACCCGTTTGCCTGTGAAGTCCGGCATAATTCCATCGCCGATGGCGCCCATCATGTCCACGGCGGACAATACGCCATCAGCGTTTTCGTTGGGAATGCCCAGCTTCTTATCATCGTGGGCGCCGATGGAAATGAATACAGCGTCGTAGTCCTCCCGGAGCTTCTCCATGGAGATCATGCCCTCGCCCTTGCCCACGCCGGTTTCCAAACGTACCTCTACGCCGGTGGAGAGAATGCAGTCGATATCCGCCTGAAGCCGCTCGCGGGGCAGACGGTAGCCGGGAATGCCGTACCGGAGCATGCCGCCCAGATGCTTCCTCTTTTCAAGGATCGTACATTGATGCCCCATCAGCTGGAGATAGTACGCCGCAGACAGGCCGGAGGGGCCGCCGCCGATGATCGCCACCCGCTTGCCAGTGGGCTCGGCGCATGGGGGGGCAGGAACGGTTCCGGCGAAGTTTACTGCCGCCAGCTTGAGACCCCGGATGTTGATGGGCGCATCCAGCAGGGTTCTGCGGCAGCGGCTTTCACAGGGGTGCTCACAGATCATGGCGCAGGCCACAGGCAGGGGGTTATCCTTCCGGATCAGCCGCACTGCGTCGGCATAGCGCTCCTGCTCCACCAGCGCCACATAGCCGGGAATATCCACACCGGCGGGACAGCTTGCTACGCAGGGAATGGACTGGGTGACCAGACTGGAGCAGTGATGCCTCTCCACGTGCTCCACATAGTCCTCCCAGCAGCCGTCCAGACTCCGGAGGACCATCCGCGCGGCCTCCACGCCCAGAGCGCAGTCGGCGGAATCCTCGATGATCCGGGCGGTGTTGCGGATCTGCTCCAGCGTCTCCATGGTGGCGGTGTTGGACTGCACCTCATAGATCATGTTGGCAATCTGGGTCAGGCCGATCCGGCAGGGGACACACTTGCCGCAGGTCTGGGCGCGACATAGCTTCAGGAATGCCGAGGTCAGATCCACGGGACAGATGCCCGGCGGGCTTGCGATGATGCGGCGCTCCATATCCGTGTAGATGCCCTCCATGGTGGTCTGCACTCTGGATGCCGACTTGATGGTTAATCTGCTCATATGTACCTCACTTTCGCCGCCTTTGCGGCGTAAAATACAAATTCTGCCGCCTGCCGCAGGGGACAGGTACAATTTATATTATATCAAACCATTTGACGATTTACCTTGTGCTTCTTTCACAAAGTTCCGACATTTCGTTGAACAATGCGCCAATCATACCGGGCGGAAGTTCGGGATTATGCTCCACTTTGGTATAATCTGCGGGGTTTTACTTGAATGCACCCTGTTCCTATGATAAAATAAATGCACCTATGACGAAAAGAGGTATTTCATTTGAATTATGCAGAACAGGTGCTTACCGAGGTGCGCCGCGCCATTGTCGGTAAGGACGATATGATTTTAAAGACGTTTCTCACCATGCTGGCAGGGGGGCATCTCCTGCTGGAGGACAAGCCCGGCGTGGGCAAAACCACGCTGGCGGTGGCCTTCTCCAAGGCGCTGCAGCTGGACTACCGCCGGATGCAGTTCACCCCGGACGTGATGCCCACCGACGTCACCGGCTTTACCGTATATAATAAGGAGCATGGAACCACCGAATATCAGCCCGGCGCAATCCTCTGCAACCTCTTTCTGGCGGATGAGCTGAACCGTGCCTCCTCCCGGACGCAGGCGGCGCTGCTGGAGGCCATGGAGGAGGGGCAGGTCACCGTAGACGGCGTGACCCATCCCTTGCCCCGCCCCTTTATGGTCATTGCGGCGCAGAATCCCTACGGCTCCTCCGGAACACAGCTGCTGCCGGATTCTCAGATGGATCGGTTTATGATGCGGCTGTCCATGGGCTATCCTGCCCCGGAGAATGAGCTGGAGCTGCTCCGCCGGAAACAGGCCTGCAATCCACTTGACAACATCACCGCCGTGGCGGATCAGGGGATCATTGCTGCCATTCAGGATCGGGTTGCCAATACCTTCGCCTCCGATGATATCTTTAAATACATTGTCCGGCTGGTCACCGCTACCCGGAGCCATCCGGATCTTCGTCAGGGCGCGTCGCCCCGTGCCTCCGTGGCGCTGGCCTCCATGAGCCGTGCCGTGGCATGGGTGCAGGGGCGGGACTATGTGATCCCCTCCGACGTACAGTTTATCTTTACCGATACCGTAGCGCACCGGCTGCTGCTCACCCGGCAGGCCGAGCAGGATCAGAAGAATGCACGGGATATCTGCAACGGCATTCTCCATAAGGTGCCTGCACCCAAAATCAAGTGAGGCTCCTATGCTGAAAAACCGTATCATCTATGTGGCGGTGCTGCTGGTGCTGTGCCTGTTCCGCATTGCCTATACCGGCTATGTGGCGGGCATGCTGCTGCTGATGGCGCTGGTGCTGCCGGTGTTTTCGTGGCTGCTCAGCCTTCCCGGCGCACTGTATACGCAGGTGCTGCTCACCGTGCCGGATCAGGTCATCCGCGGCGGCGAGGCGACCCTGACCCTGACCCTGCGTCAGAGCCGGCTGTTTGCCACCGGCGCTGTCCGGGGCAAGCTGCGCACCACCAGCGTGGTCACCGGCGAGGTGCATAAAATCCGGCTGAAAAGCGTCTATGACGGCTTCCCACTGGATACCTCCCACTGCTGCCAGTATGAATGCTCCCTCAGGGGACTTCGGATTCTCGATCTGATGGGGCTGTTTCCCATGCCGGTGAAAAAGGTCGCACCGGTGACGGTCACCGTGGTTCCGTTTCCTGCGGAGCCGCCGGAGCATCCCGACTGGGCCATGGGGGCGCAGCTGGTGGCACGTCCCTTCTCCGGGGGCGGCAATCCCTATGACCTCAGGGAATACCGCACCGGCGATACCCTCCGCTCCATCCACTGGAAAAAGAGCGCCGCACTGGATAAAACCGTGGTGCGGGATACGCTGGAGCCGGTGGAGCGGATCGCCTCCATCTGGATCGACTGGCCGGAGGATGCAGACTGTCGGGATCTGGCGCTGGATCAGCTGGCATGGTGTCTCATCTATCTCAATCAGAACAATGCCGGACTTCAGCTTCGATGGCTGGATGCCGAGGGGAAGGAGCAGTCTATCCTTGCCCCGCAGGGGGAGCTGGATCATGTGATGGAGCAGATGCTGGGGCAGAAGGCCGGACAGCCTGCCGCTGCCGCCCGGATGCGCCCCGGTGAAATTCATCTGTCCGGCGGCGTTGGAGGGGAGGCGGCGTCCCAGTGAAAAATACCGCGAAATGGCTGCTCCAGTCCCTTCTTGCCACCATGGGTGCGCTGGGGACGGTATTGAGCTTTACCTCGGCGTTCTCCATTTCCGTGAGCGTGCCGGTGGTCACCCTTGTCTGTTTTGGAGCATCGCTGCTGTTTACGTTCTGCTTCCTCCACAAAAAGGCACTGTGGATCCTGCCTCCTGCACTGGTGCTGCTGGTGCTGGCGGCGGTGTTTACCGATCTGCTGGCGGCAATGAGCCCCACATTTATTCAGCTGGTACACGACATTTTAAGCCGCTTTTCCTCGGCTTACCCCAATTTCTCCTTTGCAATCCCCGCAGCACCCGATCCGGCTCTGCCCCAGAGCACTACGCTGTTTTTCTCCATGGTGGCGGTGCTGATGTCCCTGTGGATGGCATGGGGCGTGGGCTACCGCTCCTGCCTGATCTGCGTGGCGGGGACGCTGCCCTTCCTGCTGGTGTGCGTGATTATCAACGATACGCCCCCCAATGCGTTCCCACTGGTGCTGCTGCTCACCGTCTGGATCACGGTGCTGTTCTCCAAGGAGCGCCCCGGCGAACCCGGCTCCATGGATGCGCTCCGCACTGGTCTTGTGCTGTTTGCTGTAATTCTGGTGCTGGGGACCATCGGCTTTGCCTATCCCAAGGACGATACCAGAAATCAGAAGCTCCCTGAGGTGCTGCAAAGTATCTTAGATCAGCTGCCCGGCCCACTGCAAAACGCCCTGTCTCCGGATTCCAAGGGCATGGTGTCGCAGGAGCTGGGCGCGGACACCGGAAAGGTGCTGGATCTCACCCAGCAGGGAACCCGCGACCGGAAGGATACGGTAATGATGCAGCTGAGCACCACCGAATCCGGCCCCCTGTATCTCCGGGGCGCCGCCAAGGATATCTATACCGGCAGCAGCTGGGAATCCAGCGACGAGGCCACGCAGGCCGAAAGCGTCTATGCCCAGACCTCACTGGGAACCGCCTTTGGCTCTGACAATCAGGCGGCGGTGCAGATTAAGAACCTCCGGGACAACGCCACCGTGCTGTTTGCCCCCTATGGCTACATCAGCTGTACCAGCGCCGAGGATATCCTGAGTGACCTGCGCATTGAGATCGGCGAAAACGACTACGTGATCTACTACTGGCCCGGCGTCCGGAGTCTGGATATTACCAATACCACCGGCTATGTCAACGCCGACTATGACGAATATGTGAAAGCTCACTGTCTCCAGCTCCCCGACGGATTGCAGGAGGAGCTGTATGATCTGGCGGTGAGCTGCGGCTATGACCCGGATATGTCTACGGCGGAAACTGTGGCGTGGGTGGCGGAGTTCATCCGCAATGTGGGAACCTATAAGCTGGACGTGTCCCGTCAGCCCACGAACTTTGACTTTGCCCTGTATTTTCTGGAACAGAGTCAGGCGGGCTACTGCGTCCACTTTGCCACCGCTGCCGCGGTGATGTACCGGGCGCTGGGCATCCCTGCCCGGTATGCTTCGGGCTACCGGGTCACCGTCGCCGACGACAGCATGGTGACGGATGTCACCGATCAGGATACCCACGCATGGGCGGAGATCTATCTCAGCGGACTTGGCTGGATCCCGGTGGAAACCACGCCGGGCTTTGGAGAGACCTCCATGCTGCCCGAGGTGGAGCAGGAGGTGGAAACCCCGCCACCGACTACGCCCTCTCCCTCACCCTCTGACGACCCGCAGGAGCCGAAGGACACCGAGGCCCCGGCGGAGAATTCCTCCGCTCCGGCTGCGTCTCCCTCGCCCTCGCCGGATTCCGGCAGCAGCTCGGATTCCAGTCAGGAGGAGGTGGGGACCACTCCCACGGATTCCCCTGCGCCGCCCGCTCAGGGCATCGGCACCCGGCACATTCTGTATCTGCTGCTGATTCTGCCTGCGGCGCTGCTGGCGGCCTTCCTGATCCTGCTGATCCGCCGGATGGTGCGCAGAAGCAGACGCAAAAAGGCGTTTTATGTGGCGGATACCAATCAGGCGGTGCTGAATCTCTGGCAGTACGCCGAAAAGCTGTCCCTCTGGGGCGCAGAACCTACGGAGGAAGACCACGCCTTGGCGCTGAAGGCAAAGTTCAGCCAGCACACCATCACCCCGGAGGAGCTGGAGCCGTACCGGCAGTCCATTCTCCAAATGGCGGTGCTGACCCGGCTGACCCTCAGTCGCTGGCAGCGCTTCCGGTTCACATGGTTCTCGGCACTGGACTGGAAGGAAACAAAAGCATCCAAAGCATAGCATCCCGTGCGCCGCAGCCTTCGCTGCGGCGCACTTTTTGTGATATGGGAAAGGGGCAAGGGGTAATTTGCTGCCTGAAAACCGCGTTTCTATGTACAAATACACAAGTATGGGCAACAGCAAAATTTCCAAAAGAGTCAATTGACAGTTTGGGAAATGTGTTGGATATCGCTTTTTTACATGGTATAATTCATGTGCAAATATAACAAAATGCTTCGCGTATTATAGTTGATTGCGGCATGGGCCGCGGAAAGGAGCAAACCAATGAAAACAAGACCGAGAAAAGTTCGATTTTTGACGGCCCTGCTTACGCTGTGCATGCTGCTGTCGCTGACTGCATTTACGGCGTATGCCGGCGAGCTACCCAAGCCGGATTATCTTCCTGAAGGCGTAACGTACTCTACTGACTACGATCACACATACCACACGCAGGTCAATGTAACCGCCAATGTTTCCGTCAAGGATTCCGATGGTACGGTGGTCGAAACCACACAAGTAAGTAAAAGTACCGAGGAGTTTCTCAAAGGCGGCGTAGGCATGTTGCAGAGCAATATTGCAAGGCTTCAGACCGAGATCGAAACACCGTATCAAGACAAGGGGACCCTTGCACGTGAAAACGAGAGCGGGCAGTCGATTCTTGACCATTTTGAGAGTGCAGAGCTTTATACGTTCATTCCCACGTCCGGTGATCCGGTCGAGTTTGGCATGGACTTAGATGCAGCAAAGAAGTATTTCAATGAGCACCCGGATGCAACCGGTACTTTCACCGAAATTTTGGATGTCCACGAATATCAAAAATATAATTACACCTATGACCTGAATGTGCAGCAAACCGGTCAACCGGAAAGCACTATCACTGCGGCGACGATTGAAAATGCAAAGTTCAACTATCATCCGGGTGATGCACCGCAGGCCACAGCATGGGTAGCCATTGACGATATGGATAAATATGAGATCGCCTATGAATGCTGGCAGCAGTTTGAAAACAACGAACCCGTTGCCGCATGGTATTCTGACGGCGCTTCCCATGGTTCTCTGCCGACCATTACGGAATTTGAAAGCGGAAAGAGCTATGTGTATTTCCTGATGCGGAAGCAGAAGGACGGCTACTCCTTCAGCAATGAAGTTACCGTGACGGTGAATGGGGAAAACGCAAGGTCAAGCCTGAGCGGAGATTATCTGTATGTTCCCGCTGTGAAAACAATTACGATGTCTACCATAAAAGTTATTGATGTGGTGGAGATCAATGGCGCCACCGTCAGCTTCAAGGACGGCGATAAACCCGTATTCACCGGTGATGTGCCCGATGATGTATACTACGTACTCCGGGCTGCGTGGTGGGAGCTGGACAGCAAGACCGGTCTGATTTCTACAGAACCAGAGTTTGGAAGCGGAATTTATGAAAATAAAATCACCACGTTTGAAGCCGGAAAGACCTATCATTACGGTGTGTATGTGGTGGCCTATGGCGATGTCGGAAATGTCCGCTATGTATTCGGCCCCGACACCAAGCTGAAAATCAACGGTGAATTTGTGAACTATAAGCGCTATGAAGGCGATATGAGCGACGGCTCCGACGGCACCATGTGGGTTCTTACTGATCTGACCATGACGCCGGAGGCGGGCGGAGCAACACCCTCCGAGAAATACACCATTACCTACACCGACGGTGTGGACGGCGAGGAGATCTTCCCGGATCAGAGCTATACCGCAGAAGCCGGTCAGCCTACGCCTGCATTCAGCGGTACGCCTACCCGTACGGGCTATACCTTTGCCGGCTGGGATCGGGAGATTCCCGGTACAATGCCGGCGGAGAACCTGACGATCCGGGCCGTGTGGGAAAAGGTGCCTGCGCCCAGCAGCTCCTTCACCGACATAACCCCCGGTGCGTACTATGAAAAGGCCGTGGCGTGGGCGGTGGATAATGGGATCACCAACGGCACCTCCGACACCACATTCAGCCCCGATGCGCCCTGTAACCGCGGTCAGATCGTCACGTTCCTGTGGCGCATGGCGGGCAAGCCCATTGCCCAGAACCGGAACAATCCCTTTACGGATGTGAAGGAAGGCACCTTCTGCTATGAGGCTGTCCTCTGGGCGGCGGAGCAGGGCATCACCACCGGAAAAACGGCGACCACCTTCTGCCCGGGTGAAGCCTGCACCCGCGGGCAAGCTATCACCTTCCTGTGGCGCTATGCCGGGAAGCCTGCGACTAAGACTCAGAACCGGCAGTTTACCGACGTTGCCGCTGGAAGCTTCTGCGATCAGGCGGTGCTGTGGGCGGTGGAAAATGGCATCACCAATGGCAAAAGTGCAGCGATCTTTGATCCCACGGGGAAATGTACC
>CAJKSU010000082.1 GCA_905202605.1 uncultured Eubacteriales bacterium | reverse complement strand
GTATCGCCCAGCTCTATAAAACCGCCATGGACTGCGCCACCGGCACTGGAAAGAAGCGAAAGGACCCCACCGAATGACAATTCCACCGGAAGCCAGAGTAAAAATCCGCGCAGAAATGAGCCGCTGCGGCTACACGCTGGATGCCCTCTGCGCGGAAACACAGATTTCCCAAATTGTTCTCCGCGGCATTCTCTACGGTTCTGCTCAAAGCATCTCCACCCGCAATCTCTTTTCCCTGTCCCGTGCATTTGGCTATGAGGTCAGCAACTTTGTTGATTTGCTCAGCGGCGCAGCCAGCTATCCAAATACAAATCAGGATTAACCGAAAACCACTGTGAAAGGGCTCTAAACCGCCCCCTGTCAAGTAGACAGAGGGCAGTTCACGCTTCACAGTGGTTTTATTTGTTTTTGGCTGGACGTGCTTTTGCACCTACACAATGTATTTGTTCACGATTGGTATCCGATGAAGCACCGCTGAGATTGCAGTTGAAATCACAAACACAATCAGAACAATCAGCGGTGCGGCGAGAACCGGCTGGAAGGACAATGTGGTCAGACCAAGCTTTGCAAGCTTCTCAATGACCAGCGCATGCACCAGATATGCCCCAAAGCTCCATTTGGATAATCGCAGGATCAGGTGATAAATCCGGTTTTCCCGAAACGGGATATTCTTATACAGCTCAAACACTGCCACAGCTTCCAGCATGATATTGACGCAGGTATTTCCATAATAGGTTTGCGTCGGAGTCTGAGTCCGGATGGTCACAGCCCAGTCCGCAACAATCGTAAACGCAAAGCCCAGAATCCCCAGTGCATAGATCAGGCAGCGCGTTTTCTTTTGGAATTGCGTGTGCGCCAGCCTATATCCCAAAATAAAATAGAAGGCACAGTTCATCACAAGGCCCAGCTGCAGCGCCTGAATTCTGCCATAGATGGCGGTGGCGATGCTGATGAGCTGTTCTCCGCCGAAATCACGGATCAGGTTCACACACTGCGGGATTACCATCCAGAAGAGGAAGGAGAGGGTCAAAAAGTAAGTAGATACCTTTTCATTTTTTACGATCTGCCTGAGGATCGGAATGCACATATAGAGCCCTGCGATCATCGTCACAAACCACAAATGGTAATGACTTTTCACAATGGTAATCCATCGCTCCGTTTTACCCGGCTGAAACAGCAGCCGGAGCTGCTGAAGCACCGATTCTCCAGCGGTCAAATAATAGACAACGCTCCATGCAATATAGGCTGCTGCCATTCTGAGTACATACTTGGAATATATTTTTTGAATCGGGATATCGTCTCTGCTTAAAAACAGCGCACCGCTGATCATGATAAAAACCGGAACGCCCCATCTGACAATACTGTCGTAAACGTTGAAAACCCGCCAATCTGCTCCATTGACATCGACCGCGCCCCAGTTGCTTGCGGCAACATGCAGCATCATCACTGCAATCGTTGCCAGCACCCGAAGATGGTCAAAGTATACCGTTCGATTTTTGTCCAAATTCAGTTCCATTTCCCTACTTTGCTGCAAGGATTTTATTCAGCTCGTTCCTAAAGCTGTTGATGTCCTTAAACTGTCGGTAAACCGACGCAAACCGCACATAGCTCACCTGATCCAGCGGTTTGAGCCGCTCCATCACCAGCTCGCCAATGTAGTCGCTTTTAACCTCCCGCTCCAGAGAGTTCTGCACCACCTGCTCGATTTCTGAGGTTGCCTGCTCCAGCTTAGCGATGGGAACTGGACGTTTTTCGCAAGCACGAACCATGCCGTTGAGCACCTTATTCCGATCAAAAGTCTGCCGTCGCCCGTCCTTTTTTACCACAACAACGGGCAGACTCTCTACTGTTTCATAGGTTGTAAAGCGCTTTCCGCAGCCTAGACACTCCCGGCGGCGGCGGATGGACGTGCCGTCCTCCGAGTGTCTGGAATCCACAACCTTACTCTCTTCTTCTCCGCAAAATGGGCATTTCATTACAGCACAGCCTCCCTGTTTTGTTCGGGCAGCACCGCATAATTCGGTGATAGAGTCTGACACAAGAATTTGCGTCAGAAAAAAAGTTGAAAAGCCGCAGGAATACTATGTGTATTCCATGGTTTTCCAAATGCATTTTTACGGACAGAATCAAAGACACAATTACGCAGTATTGCTTTAAATTTCTTACCGTCAGTGTATCAGAAGAATCAAAAAAAGTCCAGTGTTTTCCGTTTTTTCGCAGTAAGCCCCAGTGTTTTCCTACAGGAGCTTTCTGATGCCGGGAATACGTTTGAGCACCCACGTCACCGACATGCCGCACAGTACCACCGCCGCCGCCCAGCATAGGCACGCAGGCAGCACATGGATCTTCGGCTCCAAAAACAGATATATCCCGTCCAGTTCCCGCCGGAAGATGCCCTCCAGCAGGTATGCGCCGAATACGCAGCTGCCCAGCTCCCGGATGAGCTTCGCCATTTTTCCGGTGATAGGACGCCAAGCCGTCAGCTGATGGATCAGCGCATAGACAAAGAACACCACCAGCTCCATCAGCGCTCCCATATAGACTCCGGAGGTTTCCCCCCGCCCGGTAAAGGCCCACCAGCTGAGTCCTGCCATGATACAAACCGAAGCAGCCGCCAGAATTCCCATCCAAAGCAGCTTTTTTCCCGTGAGCTGGTTCCACGGAAACCGATGGGCAAAATAGTAGCCCATGAGCAGGTAGTACACTGCCTGTCCCGCCATAAACGGTGTCTTTTGCGCCCCTGCGCCCATGGTCAGCCCGGTGATAAAATACTGGTTCAGCGGCTCCAGCCGTAAAATGGACGAAAGCGGTACAATCACCCCAAAAAAGCCAAAATGCACGCAGAATAGCCACAGGTAGCCCTGATCCGAAAGATTCTGTGCCATCGGACGGAGCAGCGGGAATAAAAACAGCACACCGAGATATGTGTAGAGATACCAATAGGGAATGGAAATCCCCTCGGTGAGAATTCGGTGAATAAAATCTTTAACTCCCGGGTGGGGAACGAACCCCCAGCGAATCCAGAAGATATATAGAATTCCCGAAAAGAGTGCCAGCACCAGTCCCATCCGCAGGATTCGCTTCCGAAACAGCTGTGAGATGGATTCATTCCGGTTAAGGAGCAGACCGCCGGAGATCATGAAGAACATTGGCACCGCAATTTTACAAATGGTTGCCAGAAGCAGGGACAGTATCCGGTTCACGGCGCTTCCCCCCGGCACCTGATACAGGAAAAAGCCCCGAATATCCGTATGGTTGAACACCACCAGAAAGATCGCCGCAATCCGCATCAGCTCATAGTCCAGCCGTTTCTCCTTCACAGCGCCGCCTCCCGGGTCAATATCGTCACCTCTCCCATGGGGATGATGCGTCCCTGCTCCACCACAAGGCCGCCCTGATTGGTCATGGCATAGATCGGCTTGCCCCGCTCCCGGAGATACCGGACAATGCTCTCCTGCTGCACCGCAGAAGCGGCATAGTGTACCTCCGGCTCAAAGCCCTCCAGCAGTCCCAGTCCGGGATGATAGCTGTAGCTGTCATAGTCCTCGTCGGGGGTGATGTGGTATTCGGTCATCTGCACCATGGCTCCGGCGCTGCATCCCATTACGATGCCCGGAAACGCCCGGATCGGCTCCACCAGCCCCCACTCCGTCAGCCGGTCATAGAACACGTCCGGCAGTCCGCCGGTGAGGAACAGCACGTCCGCCTGTCCCAGCTTCATCAGCGCCGTCTCCGGGGTGTCATGGAACCAGCCCACAAACTTGATCTGCTCCTTTGGAATGCCGTAAGCACCGTAGGCCTCGGTGAGTACATTGTAAACCGGCTGACCGGGGCAGTACAACGCTTCCCATGCAGCCCGGTTCTGGATCTCACTCCCGTGGCTCATTGTAAAAATGGTAACCTGCTGGGCCGGGTGCAGCAGTCTTTTCAGCTGCTGCTTTGCCCAATCTGCCTGAAATTCATAGATATTGAGAAGAACATTGGTCATGGTTCATCCCTCCCTTATATTTGCATGGGTTATTGTATCAGGTGCGGCGTGTCTCTGTCAACAAAACTGCGGTTTTGACAGGCTTCCGCCGACATGATATAATGGAGCCGGCAATATTTTGAACGCAAACAGACAGCAAGAAGGAGGAGCTTATCATGATGTATCAAACCCTATGCGGCGAGAAGCTATCCCGGCTGGGCATGGGCAACATGCGGCTGCCCACCAAGGGCGGGCGTAACGGTCCCATTGATGAAAACAAAGCACAGGAGATCATCGACTATCTCATGGCCTCCGGAGTCAACTACTATGATACCGCTTACATGTATCACGGCGGGAAATCGGAGCTGTTCGTGGGAAAGGCGCTGAAAAAGTATCCCAGAGACAGCTATTTTCTGGCGGACAAGATGCCGTCGTATCCTCTGGAGGAGGGAAAAAACCCGCAGGAGATCTTTGAGGAGCAGCTCCAAAAATGCGGCGTGGACCACTTTGATTTCTATCTGCTCCACAATCTCTGTGAGGACAGTGTTCCGGTGTTCACCGATCCGGAAAAGGGTGTGATTCCCTATCTGCTGGAGCAGAAAAAGGCCGGGCGCATCCGGCATTTCGGCCTTTCCAGCCACGCAAAGCCCGAAACTCTCAAAAAGTTTCTGGATCAGTACGATTTCTTTGAATTTGTGCAGCTCCAGCTGAACTATCTGGACTGGGACATGCAGGACGCAAAGCAGCAGTATGAGATCGTGACAAATTACGGCGCGCCGGTATGGGTCATGGAACCATGCCGGGGCGGGCGGCTGGCCTCTCTGACCCCGGAGGCCGACGCGATGCTCAAAGGCTGCCAGCCGGAGCGCACCATTGCCTCCTGGGCCTTCCGCTATGTGATGAGCCTGCCCAATGTGGGTGTGGTGCTCAGTGGCATGACCCAGATGGATCAGGCAGAGAATAACGTCGCCACCTTCTCCGAGGGGAAGAACCTCAGCGAGGAGGAGCAGGCCGTTCTTCACAGGGCGCTGGAGCAGTTCCGCTCTCAGGTGATCGTCCCCTGCACCGCCTGCCACTACTGTGACGGATGTCCCATGGAGCTGGACATTCCTGAAATTCTGCGGCTGTATAACCGCTACGCCCTGAACAAGAGCCCCATGATCCATATGGATATGGCGGAGCTGGCGCATCAGCCGGAGGAATGTATTGCCTGCGGTGCCTGTCAAAGCAAATGTCCCCAGAATATTGCCATTCCCGATGTAATGGAGCAATTTGCCGCAGGGCTGAAGTCGCTGCCCAAGCCGAAAACAACCCCCTGACGTGAACCGGAGGCACTGGAATGGAACAGAAGGATATGATACTTGATATTGCAAAGGATCCCTATAATTATGTGATGCGGGTGGTGTTCTGCCGCTGGAAGCCCTTTATCCTTCAGGCCATGGACACCGACGAGGTCACGAACTTCTCCCGCTTCTGTAAGCAGCTGCCCATCACTCAGAAGGTGCTGACTCAGAACCTCAAGGCGCTGGAGCAGGACGGGTTGGTGATGCGCACAGTCATTCCCGACACCCCGCCCCGGACGGAGTACCGGCTCACCCAGCGTGGAAAAAGCCTGATCCCACTTCTGGATCAGGTCTATGACTGGGGCTGGCACGTAATGCAGGAGGAAGGACTGCCCATTGACGCACTGGGAGAAATGTGGCATGGCTACCGGGAACGGGAGGATGACCTCATGGATCAGCCCTTCCGGAAAAAGAGGCTTCAGGATTCCAACGCCTAATTCCGAATCAGCTTACCTGTAGGTAACATTCTTACTTTCTTGTGCCTTCTTCACAAACCGGGCAAAACATGATAAGGTGTAATCATCGAAAAACACCTAGAAATTAACGCAGAAAGGAAGTCATACATATGTCCTGCAGCAAGTATCCCCATATGTTTACCCCCATGACCATCAAGGGCGTCACCTTCAAGAACCGCGTGTTCGCCTCCCCCATCACTACCAACCGGATTGTGGATCACGGCTATCCCACTCCGGAGGGCATTGATGTCTACGAGACAAAGGCCCGCGGCGGCTTCGCTGAGGTCACCCTTACCGAGTCCTTCATTGACCATGAGTATTCTTGGCGGCATGAGCATGGCCTGAACCTGTGGGAGAAGCCCATGACTACCTTCCACATGGAGTCCATTATGACCCTGACCGAGGCCATTAAAGCACACGGCGCTGTGGCGTCCATTCAGCTTAACCACGTGGGCGCCATGAACCACCCTGACACCATCCCCGGTCACAAGAACCCCATCGGCCCCTCCGCTTACGTCCGGGACGACGGCGTGCAGGTAGAGGAAATGACCGTTGAAATGATGAAAAAGACCGCTGACCAGTGGGCAGAGGTGGCATGGGTTGCCAAGTCTCTGGGCTTCCAGATGATTAACCTTCACGGCGGTCATGGCTGGCTGCTGAACCAGTTCATCTCCCCCAAGTTCAACCACCGTACCGACGAATACGGCGGATGCATGGCGAACCGCGCCAAATTCCCCATTATGGTATGTAAAAAGATCAAGGAAGTCTGCGGCGATGACTTCCTGATCGAGTACCGTATGTCCGGCTCCGAGCGGATGGAAGGCGGCATGACTCTGGAGGACGGCATTGAGTTTGCCGAGATCATTCAGGACTATGTGGACCTGATCCACGTCACCTCCGGCTCCTATCAGGATCACGTCAACACCAAGGCCTTCTCTTCCATGTTCGACAAGCACGGCTGCAATCTGGATCTGGCGGAAGCCATCAAGAAGCATGTCCATGTTCCCGTGGTTGCTGTCGGCGGCTTCAATGCGCCGGAGCAGATTGAGGAAGCGCTTGCCTCCGGCAAGTGTGACTTTGTGGCACTGGGCCGTCAGCAGTTTGCGGATCCCGCATTTGTGAACAAGACTCTCATGGGTCTTGAGGATACCATTGCCCCCTGCCTGCGCTGCTCCTGCTTCAATCCGTTGGCTTCCGATCCCGACGCCCGCCCCATTCCGGAGCTGTGGCACTGCGCTGTCAACCCCTGGGGTCAGCGGGAGCTTCGCTGGAGAAACGCTCCCAAGCCCACTGCCAGCCGGAAGGTACTGGTCATCGGCGGCGGCGTATCCGGCATGTATGCGGCAGTGACCGCAGCAGAGCGCGGTCACGATGTCACACTGGTAGAGAAGGACAGCAAACTGGGCGGCCTTTTGTGGTTCACCGAGGTGGACACCGACAAGGAGTCTCTGCTCCGGTTCCGTGACAGTCTGATCGCCCGCTGCAAGCATGCTGGTGTCAAGGTGATGCTGAATACCGAGGCCACCCATGAGATGCTGGAGAGCTTCAAGGCAGATGCGGTAATCTGCGCTGTAGGTTCCCATCCCTTCGTTCCTCCCATCCCCGGCGTAGAGCACGCTGAGCATGCCGTTGAGGCCTACAAGGACATTGAAAAGCTCAAGGGCAAGAAGGTCGTGATCATCGGTGGCGGCGCCATCGGCTGCGAGTCCGGCTACTTCTTCGCCAGCGAGTGCGGCGCAAAGGTACAGATCCTCGAAATGCGCGACGCCATGTGCAAGGACTCCTATCCCTCTCAGCGTGCTGCGCTGCTGCCCCGCATGGATAAGGCCGGCATGATCCTCGACTGCTCCGTTACCACCAAGGAGATCACCGAGAACGGCGTGAAGTTCCTTGACAAGGACGGCAACGAGCAGTTTGCAGAGGCCGATTACGTCTACTACTGCTGCGGCAACCGCTCCAACGACGACATCGTGAAGAATCTGGAAGGCGTTACTCCTTGGTTTGTGGTCACCGGCGACGCAAAGCGCGCACGGACGGTGAAGCAGGCAACCTACGAGGGCTTCTGCGCCGCCATGGACATTCTTTAAGGAGCACTCCTCGTCCAGTCAGCTACGGGGCTTACGGGTTCTTTTCCACCCTGACTGCGCCAAATTTTCTTGAAATACACAAAGTATTCCTGCGATAATTTGTCTTGCCAGAACGAAAAACTCCTCCGTAATCCCTCTTGCCTCCTGAACTCGGAGGCTCCTGGAACCTTCTATTTTAAGGAATCTAGCAAATAGGACGTATTGCAAAAATGCAATACGTCCTATTTTTTATTTCTCTTCTGATACGATTCTTGCCCGAATATGCGCTTCCAGTGCATCCGCAGTGCCATCTAAGCCCAGCCGGCTGGAGTTGATGGTGAGATCATAGGTGCGGGCATCGCCCCATTTGCCCTTGCAGTAGTAGTTGTGGTAGGACTTCCGCTTCCAGTCCTCCTTGCGCACAGGCGTTTGGCCTCGTCATGGCTCAGATTGGGATGCAGGCTGCGGATCCGCTGAACCTTTGCCTCGGCGTCGCCCAGTACGAACAGCGCAATCAGCCCCGGTGTTCCACTGAGCGCCGTTTCCGCACAGCGCCCCACAATTACAAAGGACTCTTTAGATGATATCTGTGATTGTGCCGGACATGGTACCGCCCTGACACTGAATATAGCTGACAATAAAGCTCCAGGATACGCCCCGCAAAATCTCCTGATAGCGGCGGCGCAGTGTGGGGCCGATCCAGCACTGGGAGTTTAAGAATGCCACGGTGAGAACGCTGCCGCAGAGAGACGGCTGCTGCTGAGGCTGAACCTGCTGCTGCCCGCCGCCCTCCGGATGGGACGGCTGAACCGTCCGGGAGATCAGCCAGATGTTGTCCAGTTCCGTCAGCCGAGGCGGTGCGCTGTCCTGAGACAAATGCGCCGACACAGACGCTCCGGCAGAAACAAAAACAGAGTCTGCCCTGAACCCGTCAAAGCACACCCCTGAAATCAGTATGATTGCTGCCAGCAGGCAGCAGAGCATTCGCTTCTGCCTGAACATTTTCTCACCTCGCCCAGACAGAATAGCAAATCTTTTCCGTCCTGTCAAGACGGGGTTTCTCACAGCGCATGCTCGCGTACATAAAGCCCCCGAACCGTAGAAATGGTTCAGGGGCTTGCGCACAGCAGTACCGTATGCGAACTCAGCCGTTTTCCTCGACAGCTTTGGCTCTCGCTTCTTATGGCTGATAGTCCTCCGCCTCAAATACACGTCCCGTAGGCAGCATGGTACCGAGGTCAATGGCATTTCCCTGCTGCTCATATTCCTCCATATGCCCCTCCTTGAGGTAATGGTAGGCCATATAGCGTCGGCTTCTCTGCTGCCCCTCCTTGGCGTCAAAGACCTGATCGGAGCTTTTGCCATCCAGCAGCCGCCGGAAGCACTCCTGAAGATCCGCATAGGAGATAGGTGCTTCGGACAGGTTCATGGCGTGCTTTTCGCCCACGCCCTTTACCGCCAGCAGCGGGTTGGAGCGCCCCAGAATACCGTCGTCCCAGTAGGCGCCGTATCCATGGTCTGCCATCACCACAATTGCCGTGTTGTCGTAGACACCAGCCTCCTTGAGGTTGTCCAGATACTGCTTTAAGATCGTCATGCCCGCTTCCACGTTCTGGTCATAGTTGCCCTGATCCTCGCTGATGACGTTGACGTTTTTATCATAGCGGAACGGAACATGCGCACCCTCGATGTGGATAAACTTGAAGCACTTCTCCGATACCGTGGTGACCTCTGCGTTCTTTGCGTCCGTATAAAAGTCCGTATTGTTGTAGTGGAACAGCTCCGAACCATTCTCCGGCTCCACAATGTTCTTAAAAATACCCATGTCGATCTTTGCCAGACGCTTGAGCCGGAAAGGCGCGTACTTGAACCACACCAGCTTCAATTCCTGCTTGGCAAAGCCTGAAAAGCTGGTAAACCGCAGCGCCACATGCTCAACATTTTCAAAGTCATAGGTCTGCTTGTCCCCACAACTGAGCTCCTCTTCATACAGTCCTACCCTGTAATTCCGATTCTTCAGTTCCTGAAGCAGCGGAGAGGCTGCCATAGCCTTTGCGGTATAATCCGTGAAGCTCTCCTGATTTTCAAACCACTGCCCTGTTAGAATATAGGGGATGGAGTGCTGGGTAAAGGAATACGCGCCCACAGTATTGGGGTAATAGGTGAAGTCCTCCAGAATATCCGCAAACTCCGGGTCATCCGTCTCCATGAGATGCCGCATGGTCCATGAGTCAAAGGCGTCCAGCACGAACACCACCATATTCTGATCCTCAGACATCTGGTATTCCGCGTTCTTGGTAACCATGGCCTGCGGCTTATGCTGGAATCCATTGGACGAAATACCCACCGTCACGCCGGTAACCGCAAGAATCGCTGTAAAAAAAAGAGTCAGCCCGGAGATTAGCTTCCGCATCCTCGCCATATGGAGGAATCGGGTCAGCAGCACAAACACGACAATAACAATGGCGCAGATTACAGCGGAAATAACATCCTCTCTGGTATATAGCGCCCAGTCAATGCTGGTGCCATCCAGCGGCGGCAGATTCCCCACCATAAACATGCCGTGAATATACGCAATCACATAACCCGCCCCGCCAATGAGCAGCACCAGATCGTAAAGCCGCTCATAGAGCATATAACAGATTGCCAGACCCGCGCAGCCCGCCACAACCAGCAGCCCAAACAGCTTCAACAGCTGGGGCATCATGGCGTAAAAGTCAAAGCTGAACTCGTCAATATTGGTAAAGTACAGCTCCAGTGGGGCGTAAATCGCCACCAAAAAACTCAGGGTCAGCACCAGAATCAGCCCTGCGAGGATCCGGCTTTTCCGCTGAGGATGCTTTTTCGGCTGCATGGCTGGCTGATTGGTTGTTATCTCTTCCATTTTTTTCACCAGTTTCTATGTGATTTCAAAAGTTCTGGGAGGTATTATAGCATAGTTTTCGGCAGAATGGTAGTGTGGATACACACCTGATTTATAAAATTTATATGTGGTACAGCAAAGCGTGACACATACTATTACCTGTTGCACTTGACTGACCGCCAGCATATCTTGTGTTGTTCATAGCGAACAGGGAGGCACCTGCCTTTCGGTTTTGTCTCGCCAACTCAACCTTAACACAGGCCATTCCTATTCGCTATCCTTTTTTCTTATTTGTCACACATCATTGTAGCACCTACAACTACAATTGCACTTCATCCATGGATTTCCCTTGCGTTTTTCCACTCGCTG
>CAJKSU010000081.1 GCA_905202605.1 uncultured Eubacteriales bacterium | reverse complement strand
CAATGTGGGAAAGTCCATGCTGTTTAATAAGCTGACCGGTCGCCGGACTGCCATTGTGGAGGATACCCCCGGCGTGACCCGTGACCGGATCTATGGAGAGTGCGACTGGAACGGACGGGACTTTGAGCTGGTGGATACCGGCGGCATCGAACCGAAAACCGACAGCCATATGCTGAAATTTATGCGGCGGCAGGCGGAGATTGCCATTGAAACGGCGGACGTGATTGTGATGGTCTGCGATATCAAGACCGGTCCCACTGCGGCGGATCATGAAATTGCGAGCATGCTGCTCCGGAGCAAAAAGCCCGTGGTGCTGGCGGTCAATAAGTGCGACAATACCGGCCCGGTGAATCCGGATATTTACGAATTCTATGCGCTGGGGCTGGGTGACCCCATCCCCGTCAGCGCCTTCCATGGTCACGGCACCGGCGACCTGCTGGATCTGTGCGTGGAGAACTTCCCCCCGGAGACGGAGGAGGAAGAGCAGGAGGACGTCATCAAGGTCGCCATTGTGGGCAAGCCCAACGTGGGCAAGTCCAGCCTGCTCAACTATATTCTGGGAGAGGAACGGGTGATCGTATCCAATGTAGCCGGTACCACCCGTGACGCCATCGACAGCTATTATGAAAATGAGTACGGCAAATACGTATTCATCGACACCGCAGGCATGCGCAAGAAGTCCAAGGTGGACGACAGCGTGGAGAAGTTCTCCAATATGCGCAGCATTGATGCGATTTCCCGTGCGGACGTGTGCCTGATCCTCATTGACGCCAATGAGGGCGTGACCGAGCAGGATACCAAGATTGCGGGTCTGGTGCATGAGGCGGGCAAGGCCGCCATGATCGTAGTCAATAAGTGGGATGCGGTCAGCAAGGATTCCCATACCATGGACAAATTTACCAAGTCCGTGCGGGAGGGGCTTGCATATATGACCTATGCGCCGGTATTATTTATCTCCGCACTCACCGGCCTGCGGGTGGACCGCATTTATGAGACAATCAACGCCGTGGCGAATCAGAACGCCATGCGGATCTCCACCGGCACCCTCAACAGCATTCTGGCAGACGCCACCACCCGTGTGCAGCCGCCTACGGATAAGGGGCGCCGTCTCAAGGTCTACTATATTACCCAGTCCGGGGTCAAGCCCCCCACATTTGTGCTGTTCTGCAACAGCGCCAAGCTGTTCCACTTCTCCTATCAGCGGTATCTTGAAAACCAGCTGCGGGCGGTATTCGGCTTTGAGGGTACCCCCATTAAGCTGATTATCCGCCAGAAGGGAGAGGATGGTGACAAGGTGTGACCGCACTCTATGTCATCCTCGGCGTACTGCTTTTGACGGCGGTACCCTACATTCTGGGCTGCTCCAATGGGGCAATTCTGGTGAGCAAGTATATCCTGCGGGACGATATCCGTACCCACGGCAGCGGCAACGCAGGTCTGACCAACTTTAACCGGGTGTTCGGCGGAAAGCTGACGCTGCTGGTGATTCTGGCGGACGTATTAAAGGCGGTGCTGGGCGTGCTGCTGGGCGTGCTGGGGGCGCATCTTCTGACCCGTGCCGGGATCACGGCAATCTCCCCCCTGCGGGCCAAGTATATCGCCGGACTGTTCTGCGAGCTGGGGCATATGTTCCCCTGCATGTTCGGGTTCCGGGGCGGCAAAGGCATTATGTCCGGCGGCATCATTGCCATTATGATTTCCTGGAAGGTGGCCGTGGTGGTATGGGGATCCTTTGTGCTCCTCACCGCTCTGACCCGCTATGTGTCCGTCGGCTCCATTTCTACGGGAATTCTGTTCCCTGTGATGGCATGGGTGCTGTATCATGACCCGGTGTGTCTGGCGGCGGCGCTGCTGGTGGGCGGGCTGATCGTGTTCCAGCATCGGAGCAATATCCAGCGGCTGATTCAGGGCAACGAAAATAAATTCTCTCTCCATAAAAAAGCAAAGTAACAGGAGGTTCCTTTCCATGAAGATCACAGTTGTGGGCAGCGGTGGCTGGGGTACGGCTCTGGCGATTCTGCTCCATAAAAACGGGCATCAGGTTACGGTCTGGTCCTATTCCCAGTCCGAGGTGGACTATATCCGGGAGCATCATGAAAACGCCCTGCTCAAGGGCGTGGCGGTTCCGGAGGAGATTCAGCTGACCACGGAGATTTCCGCAGTGAAGGATGCAGATTTTGTGGTTTCGGCGGTTCCGTCCTTTGCGGTGCGGTCGACGGCTGCGGCGATGGCGCCCTATCTGACGAAGGATTCTATCATCGTATCCGTGACCAAGGGCATTGAGCGGGACACCTCCAACCGCATGAGCCAGATCCTCAGCGAGGTCACCGGGGCAAGGGTTGCAGTGCTGTCCGGCCCCACCCATGCCGAGGAGGTAGGCCGGGGCATTCCCACCGGCTGCGTGGTGGCCTGCAAGGATCATGATATTGTGGATATGCTTCAGGACGCCTTTATGTCCGATGTATTCCGGGTCTATGCCAGCGGTGATATGGTGGGCGTAGAGCTGGGTGCGGCGCTGAAAAACATCTATGCGCTGATCGCGGGCGTTCTGGAGGGCGCAGGCTGCGGTGACAATACCAAGGCGCTGATGATGACCCGCGGCCTCACCGAGTCGGCACGGCTGGGGGTGGCGCTGGGGGCAAAGAAGGAGACATTTGCCGGGCTGTCCGGCGTGGGCGACCTGATCGTGACCTGCTGCTCCATGCATTCGAGAAATCACCGGTGCGGTATTTATATCGGCGAGGGCATGACTGCCAAGGAGGCCATGGACAAGGTGGGCGCAGTGGTAGAGGGCTACTATGCCACGGCTTCCGCCCATCAGCTGGCGGAGAAATACGGCATTGAAATGCCCATTGCGGATGCGGCCTATCAGGTGCTCTATGGAAACGGCAGTGTACAGGAGGCCATCGGCGGCCTGATGCGCCGTCAGAAGCGCCATGAGATCGACGAGATCTGGCTGGAAGGCTGAGATGCGCTGGAATTATCATCTCCACAGCCGCTGCTCCTTTGACGCAGAATCCCCCCTGACGGAGCTGTGTGCGGCGGCAGAAAAGGCCGGGATTACGGAGCTGTGCCTTACCGATCACTGTGATCTGGTGGACGAAAAGGGAAAGCCGGACGACAGCTTTGACTGGACAGCGGAGAAGCGGGAGCTGGAGGAGGCGCAATGCGCCTATCCGAAGCTGACCATCCGCAAGGGCATCGAGCTGGGACAGGCGATTCTCCGTCCGGAGGCCGCCCGGCAGGTGCTGGCGGAGCCGGGGATCGACTTTGTGCTTGGCTCCATGCACAACTGCCCCTCCGGGCTGGATTACTATTGGATCGAATATGAATCGGAGGCACAGTGCCGGGCGCTGCTGGAGGAATACCTTCAGTGCTTGCTGTCGCTGAGCAGGACGGACTGGTTCGATTCGCTGGCACACCTCAGCTATCCCCTCCGGTATATGCGGGAGAAGGCGGGATTTCAGGTGGATCTATCCCCCTTTGACGATCTGGTGCAGGAGATCCTGAAAACACTGGTGGAGCGGGGGAAAGCACTGGAGCTGAACACCTCCGGCTACCGAACCCAACTCCGGGAGCCGCTGCCGCCGGAGTATGTCCTCCGGCGATATCGAGCGCTGGGCGGCGAGCTGATCACCATCGGCACCGACGCCCACGAGCCGAAGCATATTGCCGCAGGGCTGGAGGAGGGAATGGCGCTGCTTTCCGCCTGCGGCTTCCGCTATCTTACACGTTATATAGGAAGAACACCGCGGCAAGTGCGGATATGAAAGGGAGATCATCATGAAAATTGCAATTGCATGCGACCACGGCGGCTACGCCCTCAAGGAGGCTGTCAAGGCTCATCTGACGGAAAAGGGCTATGAAGCGGTGGACTTTGGAACGAGCAGCACCGAGAGCTGCGACTACCCCGACTTTGCGGCTCCCGCAGCCAAGGCGGTGGCAGCCGGCGAATGCGAAAAGGGTATCGTCATCTGCACCACGGGCATCGGCGTTTCCATTGTTGCCAATAAGGTAAAGGGCATCCGCTGCGCCCTTTGCTCCGACCCGCTGTCCGCAGAGATGACCCGCCGCCACAATGACACCAATATGCTGGCCATGGGCGCCGGGATCATCGGGCAGAATCTCGCCATGGATATTGTGGACATCTGGCTTGCCACCGAGTTTGAGGGCGGACGCCATCAGCGCCGGGTGGATAAGATCATGGCGCTGGAGGGCTGAAGGATGATTCGACCCATTACCCAAGCTGACCGGCAGAGCTACCTCGCCATGTGCAGGGAGTTCTACAGCGGCGATGCAGTATCGCATCCGGTGCCGGTAGAATACTTCGGACGGACATTTGACGCGCTGATGGAGAACACCCCGTTTGCAGCTGCTTATATCATCGAGCAGGACGGCGCAGCTGCCGGATATGCGCTTCTGGCAAAGAGCTTTTCGCAGGAGGCGGGCGGCATTGTCATCTGGATTGAGGAGCTGTATATCCGCCCGGAATTTCAGGGGCATGGGCTGGGAACGGCATTTTTCCGCTTTCTTGAGGCGCAAAATGACGGAACCGTGAAGCGTTATCGGCTGGAATATGAGCCGGACAATGTAAGGGGCGCGGCGCTGTACCGCAGAATTGGCTTTACTTCTCTGGGCTACGGTCAGATGATAAAGGACCGGACATAAAAAGTGTGTCCCCCGGATCAAGGCAGGATCCGGGGGACACGATGTCTCAGAGGGGGTATTTGTAAAGAAGAATATCGGGCAATGTTGTGCAGGCTTGCCCGGAAACGGTCATCAGGCAGGATGACTCAATTGGCATTTTGCTTCTTACAGGAACTATGATACCGGGGGAGTTTGACCAGCCTATAAACAGAATTTGAACAATTTATGAAATCGTCCGGACAAGGGTACTGGGAGCATGGCGTTATAGAAAAAACGGTTGCAAATGCAGTGCGGCTTGATTACAATAGGGAGGAATGGAACATGGAGATTCTTGTGATCGACGGTCAGGGCGGCGGCATGGGCCGGGGCATTGTGCAGGAGATCAAGGAGCGCCTGCCGCAGGTGCGGGTGCGTGCCGTAGGGACGAACTCCGTTGCCACCGCCAATATGCGGAAGGCCGGAGCGGACATCTCTGCCACCGGGGAAAACGCCGTGGTGGTGGGCGCAAGGCATGCCGACTATATCATCGGCCCCATCGGTATTGTCATCGCCGATGCGCTGTATGGGGAGATCACCCCCGCCATGGCGCTGGCAGTGGGGCAGAGCGGCGCCAAGCGGATTCTGATTCCGGTGAACCACTGCGATAATCTGGTGGCGGGAACCCAGAATCTCCCCATGGGGCAGCTGATCCAAGCGGCTGTCCGGCTGATCGAAATCGAGCGTTAAGCTGCCGCAGGAAGCGGCGGATGCCCGGCGGAGCCGGGGCGGCATGAACCCATAAGAGCGGAAACTACATTGTCAGGAAGGCAGTGACGCTTTTGAAGAAGCGTGCGCCATTCTGGCAATTTTTGTATTTTATGGAGGAATGAACGATGCATATGGCAGATGCTCTGCTGTCTCCCGGTGTGGGAGGCGCAATGTGTGCCGTCAGCGCCGGTGCGCTGGTCTATTCGGCGGTCAAGATGAAGTGCGGCGCAGCTGAGCGGCGGAAGCTTCCAATCATGGCGGTTGCCGGCGCGTTTGTATTTGCGGCGCAGATGATTAACTTTACGATTCCCGGCACCGGCTCCAGCGGACACATCGGCGGCGGCGTGCTGCTGGCGGGACTGCTGGGCGGCCCTGCGGCGCTGCTGACCATTGCGGCGGTGCTGGTGATCCAGTGCCTGATGTTTGCCGACGGCGGTTTGCTGGCGCTGGGATGCAACATCTTCAATATGGGCGTGCTGCCCTGTCTTGTGGTGTATCCGCTGGTGTTCCGAAGGCTGTTCGGAAAGAAAAAGACCAAGGGGCGGCTCATGGCGGCATCGGTGCTGTCGGCGGTGGTGGGACTGCAGCTGGGGGCGTTCGGCGTGGTGCTGGAAACCACGGCCTCCGGCATTACGGCGCTGCCCTTTTCCACCTTTGTGCTGCTGATGCAGCCCATTCATCTGGCAATCGGTCTGGTGGAGGGCATTGTCACCGGCGGTGTCCTTATGACGGTCTATGCGGCTCGCCCGGAGCTTTTGGACGGTGCGGAGGATAGCGTCCAGCCTCGCCCGGTGTGGAAAACCGCCGCAGCCCTCGCCTTGGCGGCAGTGCTGGTGGCAGGGGGACTGAGTCTGGCTGCCTCCGGTCTGCCCGATGGCCTCGAATGGGCCATGGAGAAAACCGCCGGTACGGCGGAGCTGGAGGCACAGGGCGCAGTGCTGGAAAAGGCTGCGGAAATTCAGGAAAAAACGGCACAGATGCCGGATTATGCGGCACCGGTGGACAATGAGCAGGCCAGCACATCGCTGGCAGGCGTTCTGGGCGCCGGTATGACCTTCCTGCTGGCGGGCGGCGTTGGGGGCGGCATTGTGCTGGTAAAGCGCCGCCGGAACCGAAAGACCGAACAGGAAAGAACGTAGCATGGCGGATATATACGGCAAAACGCGGGAGCTGTACCGGCTGGAGACGCTTGCCGAGGGAAATACGATCCTCCACCGGCTGCATCCCGGCGTGAAGCTGGCGGGGTGTATCGGGTATCTTATATGCCTGTTGTCCCTGCCCCCGGCGGCGCTGGGACGGATGGCGGCATTTGTCTGGTATCCCATAGTGCTGATTGCTCTGGGGGAGCTGCCGCTGGGGATGATGCTCCGACGATGTCTGCTGGTGCTGCCCTTTTGCCTGTTCATCGGCGTTGGGAATCTGATTGTTCAGCGGCAGGTGGTACTCAGTCTGGGGACAGTTCCCGTTACAGCGGGCATGATTTCCTGTCTGGGAATCGTGCTGCGGGCGGTGTTGTCCGTGGCGGCGGTGCTGATTTTGATCGGTACCACGCCCTTTTCCCGGCTCACCGGTCTGCTGCGGCGGCTGCATTTTCCGGGGATGCTCATTGCCCTGCTGGAAATGACGTATCGGTATATCGGTGTTTTGATGGAGGAGGCCGGGAGCCTGTCCGACGCCTATCACCTCCGCGCCCCCGGAAAGAAGGGGCTGGAAATGCGGCATATGGGGCCGCTGGCGGGCAGTCTGCTGCTCCGCAGCTTTGACCGGGCGGAGCGGATCTATGGGGCGATGGAGTGCCGGGGCTATGGAAGCCGTTGGAGCCGGGGAACGGCGCAGAAGCTGACTGCCGGGGATCTCCTGTTCCTGCTGGCAGCAGTGGGCAGCTCGGTATTATTTCGTCTGGCGGATGTTGCCGGATGGCTGGGAGGTGTGTTATCATACTGGATGTAAAGGGGCTGTCGGTGACCTATCCCGGCGGCACAAGAGGGCTCTGCGATGTGAGTTTTCACCTGAAGCCGGGGAGCCGCTGCGCCCTGATCGGCGCCAACGGCGCGGGGAAAACAACCCTGCTCCGGACGCTGGTGGGACTCCTCCGGGGCGCCGGAACCGTTACGGTGGACGGCACGGTTCTGAATGAAAAGACGCTGCCGGAGATTCGGCAAGCCATGGGCGTGGTGTTTCAGAACCCGGACGATCAGCTGTTCCTGCCCACGGTCTATCAGAATGTGGCCTTTGGCCTGCAAAACATGGGGCTGTCTGATGATGAAGTGCAGCGGCGCACAGAGAAAACGCTGGAGCAGCTGGGCATTTCTGCTCTGCGGGAACGTCAGGCTCAGCGCCTGAGCGGCGGCGAGAAGCGCATGGCGGCGCTGGCAACGGTGCTGACCATGGAGCCGAAGGTGCTGCTGCTGGATGAACCCACGGCGTTTCTGGATCCCAAGGCCAGACGGCGGCTGATCGTCGCCATGAACGAGCTGAATCAGACCATGCTGGTGGCGACCCATGACCTGAGCTTTGCACTGGAGACCTGCACGGAGGCGCTGATCCTGTCAGAGGGGCGGGTGTTTTTGCAGGGCAGTCCGGCGGAATTACTGTTTGACGAAGAAAAAATGGATGCAGCCGGCGTAGAGGCCATCTGCACCGATTGGATCGGGAAAGGAGTCAGAGAATGACGCTCGATGAGTTTTTTCAGGCGCACCCCAAGGTGGCACTGGGGTTTTCCGGCGGCGTAGATTCCTCCTATCTGCTCTATGCCGCCATGCGGGCCGGAGCAGATGTGCAGGCATATTTCGCCAAAACCCAGTTTCAGCCGGAATTTGAGCTGGAGGACGCATTAAAGCTGGGGGAGCAGCTGGGGGCAAAGCTGACGGTGCTCCATTACGACGTACTGCCTGCGGCGGGGTTCAATCCCCCGAACCGCTGCTATTACTGCAAAACGGCGCTGTTCGGGGCGCTGGTGGAGCGGGCAAAGCAGGACGGCTATGCTACCATCATCGACGGCACCAACGTCTCGGACGATGCCGGGGATCGCCCCGGCATGAAGGCGCTTCAGGAGATGCAGGTGCTTTCGCCCCTGCGGCTGTGCGGCCTGACCAAGCAGGAGATTCGGGAAAAATCCAGAGAGGCGGGGCTGTTTACATGGAATAAGCCCGCCTATGCCTGTCTCGCTACCCGGTTCCCGGCGGGGACGGAGATCACCGCGGAGGGACTGCAAAGGGTGGAGCAGGCTGAAAGGGCGCTGTTCCGGCTGGGCTTTACGGATTTTCGGGTACGGGTCTATCATGGTGCGGCACGGATTCAGCTGCCGGAAAGCCAGATGGAACGGGGGCTTACGATGCGGTATGAGCTTCTGGAGCAGCTCTGCCCGCTGTTTCAGGGGGTATTTCTGGATCTGGAGGGACGATGATGGAGCAGCAGGAGATCAGAGCCATGCTGGAGCAGGTGGCAGAGGGCTGTATGAGCGTGGACGACGCACTGCTCAAATTAAAGGAAGCGCCCTATGAGGATCTTGGCTTTGCGAAGATCGATTCCCACCGGGGGCTGCGGCAGGGGGCTGCCGAGGTGATCTACGGTGCGGGGAAAACGGCGCAGCAGATCCGGGATATTGCCGAGGCCATGTATCAGCGGGGGCAGAAAACCATTCTCATTACCCGGATGGACGCGGAAAAGGCGGCGGTAGTGGGGGAAGCGCTTCCGCTCCGCTATGATGAAATGAGCCGAGTGGGCATCGTGGGGGAAATGCCTCCGGTGACCGGAAAGGGAACCATTGTGGTGGCAACCGGCGGAACCTCAGACGTCCCTGTGGCGGAGGAGGCGGCGCTCACCGCCGAGGCGCTGGGCAATCAGGTGGTGCGGCTCTATGACGTGGGCGTTGCGGGGCTGCATCGGCTGCTGAGCCGGTTGGACGTGATTATGAGCGCCAGAGTCATCATTGCCATTGCGGGCATGGAGGGGGCGCTTGCCAGCGTCATCGGCGGCCTTGCGGACTGTCCGGTGATCGCAGTGCCGACCTCCGTGGGCTATGGGGCGAATTTTGGCGGCCTGTCGGCGCTGCTCAGCATGCTCAATTCCTGTGCCAGCGGCACCAGTGTGGTGAATATTGACAACGGCTTTGGGGCTGGCTACCTTGCCAGCATGATTGCGCATATAGGAGGAAACGAATGAAAACACTGTATTTGGAGTGCAAAATGGGCGCAGCCGGGGACATGCTGCTGGGTGCGCTGCTGGAGTTGATGCCCGATCCGGAAAAGACGCTGGCGCAGCTCAACGGGCTGGGCATTCCCGGCGTGACCTATCGGATGGAGCGCACGGAAAAGTGCGGCATTCAGGGAACGCGTATGCGGGTGCTGGTGAACGGGCAGGAGGAGCACAGCCATGACCACCATGCCCACGACCATGGGCATGAGCATCATCATGACCATGCCATGGAGGAGCATGTTCACGAGCATGAGCACCATCATGACCATCCTCACGACCATGACCACGCCCATTCCCACCACCACGCTTCCATGGGGGACATCCGGCACATTCTGGGGCATCTCGATCTCAGCGAAAGCGTGCGGAAGGACGCTGCGGCGGTGTACGACTCGATTGCTCAGGCAGAGAGCCATGCCCACGGCATGCCTGTGGAGGAAATCCACTTTCACGAGGTGGGAACCATGGACGCGGTGGCGGATGTGGTGGGCGTTTGCCTGCTGATGGATCAGCTGGGGGCGGATCGGGTCTGCGCATCGCCGGTACAGGTTGGCTCCGGGCATGTCCACTGCGCCCACGGCATTCTGCCGGTTCCGGCTCCGGCCACGGCGTTTTTGCTTCAGGGCATTCCCAGCTATGGCGGTGAGATCAACGGGGAGCTTTGCACCCCCACCGGGGCGGCGCTGCTGCGGCATTTTGCGTCCTCCTTCGGCCCGATGCCCCAAATGGCTGTGGAGCGGATCGGCTACGGCATGGGCAGCAAGGATTTTCCCATGGCCAACTGCGTCCGCGCCATGCTGGGCAGCACGGTGGAGCAGCCGGAGGATACGGTGCTGGAGCTGCAATGCAATCTCGATGACATGACCCCGGAGGATATCGGCTTTGCCATGGAGACGCTGCTGGAGGCAGGAGCGCTGGACGTGTATACCACTGCCATCGGCATGAAGAAAAACCGCCCCGGCGTGCTGCTGAGCGTCCTGTGCCGACCGGAGCACCGGGAAAAGATGGTGGAGCTGCTGTTCCGGCATACCACGACCCTTGGAATTCGGGAGACGGCGCATCGGCGGTATCTCCTGTCTCGATCGGCATCGGAACAGGAGACGCCATGGGGCGCGGTGACAGTCAAGCGGGCAGAGGGCTGGGGCATCCGGCGGGAAAAGCCGGAATTCGACCAGCTCCGGGAGATTGCAAAAAAAGAGAACCTCAGCATGGCGGAGGTTCGCAGGCAGCTGAAATAAGAAATGAAGCTCCCGCAGCGCTCTAAAGCATTTTGGAAACAGGAGGAAGGAACATGGTATACACCTGCCATTACGATTCGCCCTTGGGCGGCATTCTGCTGGCGGCGGATGAGATCGGGCTGACCGGTCTGTGGTTCGATGGGCAAAAATACTTTGCCCGCAAGCTGCCCCCAGAGCATATCCGGCAGGAAACGCCGCTTTTAAGGGAAGCAGTCCGTTGGCTGGACGTTTATTTTGCGGGGCAGGAGCCGGACTTTTTGCCGCCGCTCCATCCGGAAGGCTCTGAATTTCAGAGAAGCGTGTGGGAGATCCTGCTGACCATCCCCTACGGGCAGACCACGACCTATGGCGGTTTTATTAGGTAACACTTAAAAAACAACTTGGGACGGATGAACTCGGGACTAT
>CAJKSU010000080.1 GCA_905202605.1 uncultured Eubacteriales bacterium | reverse complement strand
GTGTCCGGCAAGAGACTTTGTCGAAAAACCCAACAGGTTTTTCGACAGGCTCAATAGGGGCTGTGGGTGTTCCCACAGCCCCTATGCAGATCAGTCAATTCTTGATGCTGCGTCATAGCCGGAACGAGTCGCGCCCCGGACATTCTTCGCCACCACGCAGTCGCCCACCGGCTCGAAAAACAGGCTCAGCCCGCGGAATTCCTCCGCCTGCTTGGCTCTTGCCCGCATACCTGCCGCCAACACCACCGTGTCCGCAGGAAGCACAGCATGGTTCCCGTAGCTGTCGGACACTTCCATGCCCTCCGGGGTAATGCCGGTGCATTTCACGCCGCAGTAGCAGGTGACGTATTCGTTCAGATGCTCGATCAGCGCCTGTCGGGGAATGGAATAGTCCTCCATGGCAACGCCCCGGCTCATTTCGATCAGTGTGACGTTCTTGTGAAGATACATGGCAAGATACAGCGCCGTCTCGCAGCCCACCAGACCGCCGCCCAGCACTGCGATATTCTCGCCCATGTCCTCGCCGGCCAGCCCCTTTCGGTAGCACTCCTCTGCGGTAATTACATTGTCCCCATGAACACCGGGAATCGGCGGAATCACTGCGTCTGCGCCCACCGCCGCGATCACCGCATCCGGCTCCATGGCCTCTACCATCTCCGGAGTTGCCTTGGTGGACAGGCGAACCTCCACCCCCAGCTTGTCCAACATGTGGATCTGGTAGTCCATGAAGTTCTCCAGTACCTTCTTAAACGCCACCTGCCGGGAGAAAATCAGCTTGCCGCCCAGATGATCCGCCTGCTCCAGCAGCGTCACCCGATGCCCCCGCTGTGCCGCCACCATGGCGGACTCCATTCCGGCAGGGCCGCCGCCGATGACCACCACGTTTTTCTTCTCCTTGGGCGGCTCCTCCAGCAGCTTTAAGCGGTATTCCCGTCCAACCGTGGGGTTGACCGAGCAGGCAAAGGCCGTATTCCGTCCATAGTCCAGACAGTGGAAGCAGCGGATGCAGGGAATGATCTCGTCCTCCTTCCCATGGAGCGCCTTATCCGGCGCGTAGGCATCGGAAATCGTTCCCCGCGCCATGGCGATCAGATCCGCGCCGCCGGAGGCAATGGTCTGCTCCATCAGCTCCGGCTGCTGGAATGCGCCCAGCGTCAGCACGGGAATGTGGATTTCTTTGCTTTCCTTAATCTCCCGCGCCAGATAGGCGTTGCAGCCAGCAGGCAGGAAGTTATTGGGGTGCATAATATGCTCCGTTTCGCTGTAAAAGCTGCCGCAGGAAATATGGGCAATATCGATCTTATCCTGCACCAGCTTCAAAAACGCAATGCAGTCCTTCGTGGTAAAGCCGCCGTCGGTCAGCTCACTGCCGGAGATACGGTATTCGATCAGCAGCTTCCGTCCCACCCGATTCCGGATGGCGTCCAGAATCATGATCGGGAATTTCGCCCGATTTTCAAGACCCCCTCCAAATTCGTCCTTCCGGGTGTTGAACTTCGGGGAAAGCATCTGGGACAGCACCAGTCCATGCCCGCCATGGATCAGGATCATGTCAAAGCCGCAGTCCAGCGCCGCCTCCGCTGCGTCGGCATAGCTGGCGGCAATCCGCTCCATCACCGGCTTTGTGAGCTTGGGATAGCGCTTTCCGTGTCCGTTTACCGTATAGGACACCAGATTTCCATCGTCGTCATAGCCGTGGTATTCAAAGGCCAGCAGCTCCAGCGAAATCTTAGCGCCGTAGTAATGCACCGCATCGGTGAGCTGCCGCCACATCCGGTGGTTTTTCTGCGGAAAAATGTTCTCATGGGCATGCACATCGTCATTAGGGCGGTACATGTCCATGTTCTGGGCGGAAAATGTAATATTGGCACTGCCGCCCTTGGCCTTGTTGGCGTAATAGGCGATCACCGCCTCATTGGGGTACTCCTCCAGCCCTGCCAGCAGATGGGTTCCCGCCGGAGCCGACCAGATTCTATTCTTAAAGGTCACGCCCCCAATGGTAATGGGGGAAAAAAGATGGGGATATTTCAGCTTCATAGCACTGCCTCCGCTTTTCTTGTTCTGATGCCTATCATAACACACACGGCGGGCAGGGACAATCCCCGCCCGCCGCATTGGGTTCCGTCGTTTACAGCAGCATCGCCTTGGAGAATGCGTCCCGCATGCCCCGCTGGATATTGCCGCCCCGGTTGGCGTCACCGATCACAAAGAACTTTGGCACAATGCCCGCGAAGGACAGCGCCTCGTCCACGTTGGGATTCATGCCGCCGGAGATGATCACGCTGTCTCCCGTCACGATCTTTTCCTCGCCGTCCTGAATGTAAGTGACGGTATTGCCCTCCACCTTGACGGTGGTGGCGTTCAGAATTCCCTTAATGCCCTCGTACTTTTCCCATGCGGGGGCCATATGGGTTCTGCCGTCCGGCTCGGTCTTGATCCACGCCATGGTGATATAGTGGAGGTGGCTGGCGTCCTTGGCAAGCTCGTCCTGCCGGGTGAGCAGGGTCACATCATGCCCGTTCTCCGCCAGATACATCGCCGTCTCAATGGCAGTCTCACTGCCGCCGATGCATACCACGTGATGCCCCAGCTCCTTCTCATGCCCATAAACGTTCAGGCAGACCTTATATTCCGGCTTGACCGCGCCGGTTTCATCCCGCAGACCATCAATCTTCGGCACATTGGGGGTTGCGCCGGTGGCTGCCAGTACTGCGTCAAAGCCGCCGGCACTGAGCTTCTGCGGCGTTGCCTCGGTGTTCATCAGCACCTTGACACCCACCTGACCCATTCGGTGGATCAGATAGTTCTTAAAGTCTCTCAGGGGCCACTTGAAGCTGGAGAAATCGCTGTGGATCAGCTGACCGCCCAGATAGTCGGTCTTCTCAAACAGGGTCACGTCATGCCCCCGCTCCGCCGCCACAATGGCAGCCTTCATGCCCACCGGGCCGCCGCCGATGACCGCCACCTTCTTGGGGGTGGTTTCTGCGTCTACCATTTTCCCAACCTTATGGGCAATGCCCTGAACGGGGTTCACGGAGCAGAAGGTCATGTAGGGTGCCGACATGGTGCCGTGGCACTTGTTGCACCACAGGCATGGTACCACATCCTCGCCCCGGCCCTCATAGAGCTTCTTCCCATATTCGGGATCGCACATGAAGGCACGGGCCATGCCGATCATGTCGCACTTGCCCTCCTTGATATAGGCGTTGATCTCCTCCGGATCCTGAAAGCCGCCCACCGGCTCGGTGAGAATCTTACATCCCGCTGCCTTGATGGCCTGAGAGTAGCGGATCGTCTCATGCTCGCCCTTCTGAAACGTAAAGCCCGTAGGATGGGACTTGGTCATATCGCATTCCCGCAGCTGGAGAATGTCCGCCACATCCTCCATGCATTTGGCGAACTCGATGGTATCCTCCAGCGTATAGCCCTTTGCGCCGCCCACATAGCCGTTGGGCTGCTCGCCTGCTACGCACAGCTCCACAATAAAGCTCTTGCCGAACCGTTTCTTCACAGCCTCCAACGTTTCGTGCAGGAAGCGCACCCGGTTCTTCATGGAACCGCCGTATTCATCGGTGCGGAGGTTGGGATACAGCAGCATTTCCACCCGCATGGCAACGCCGTCATAGCCAAAGTCCTTAAACAGCTGGAGTTTCTGAAGGAACATCTCGATGACCTCCGGCATCATCTCCTTGGGCAGCATCTTTACCGGCTTGCCCGCCATGCCCGGAGGGCCAAAGGCCTTGCCGTCAAAGCTGTAGCCATCGGGATACTTGAGATCCGTGTTGACCAGCAGCTTGGAGCCATAGAAATGGACATCGTCCGCCATCTGGGTGAAATAGTTATAGGTGCCGGGATCGGTGTAGTCGAAATTCTGCATCCGCTTGGCGTCCTCCACCGGAGCCGAGCGCTGGTTCGGGTTCGACCACTCTGCCAGCGTAATAATGGCTGCGCCGTTCCGGGCAAGTCCGCCCATAAAGGTCATGAAGCTGTCTGCCGGATAGGTTTCAGGCCCCTGCAAAAAATGGGGCGATGCGTTGGGATACATAGTGCGGTTCTTGATGACCGCATCCCCGATCTTGATGGGGCTTAGCAGCGCGTCATAGCGATAGCTCATAGTAAATCTCCTTTCTATTGAAAAGACGGAGTGCCGCACCGCAGCACTCCGCAAACACACATTAGGCTACAGTCAGAACGATCTTTCCGGTGTAGGTGCCGGGAACGATTGCGGTCTCCTTGCCGTCCACGGTCATGGTCAGGGTCTTGCCCTCCACGGCCTGAATCTTTGCACCCTCAGCGATGGTCAGCCCGCCCAGATAGCAGGTCTTGTTCACCGTCCACTGGGAAGCCGCGTCAAAGCTCGCCTTGGTTCCCTTATCCTTCTCCACAGGCTCCAGCGTGTCATCCACCAGACCGATGCGCCACCATTTGCTCTCCTCCGGTTCGCCCTCTGTATGAACCGCCTTGCCGGTGGAAATTGCGCCGGTGAGGGTGCAGCCCTTGAAGTCCAGAAGCATCTCGTGATCCTCTGCCTGTGCGTTAATGAAGTCACCGTTCAGGGTGCAGTCGGCGAGGTGAACCTCTACCTCGGCATGGGCAGGCCCCATGTCCGGCATAGCGGGCATGCCGGCGCCGCCGGGACCGCCGGGACCGCCAGGACCGCCGGGACCACCGGGACCACCGGGACCACCGGGACCACCGGGACCACCGGGACCACCGGCAGGCATGGGTCCCATATTGGGATCGTCATTGGGGAACGCTTCAAGGATTACACCGATCTTGCTGTTCAGCTGGGCATCGGAAATGTTCATGGTCACACCGCGTCCCTTGACCTGAAGGACAGCGCGCTCCGTGTTGAATACGGTGCCCTTGTCCACGGTCAGGGTTCCCTGACCGTTGCCGCCGTGGCACATGACACCGACCTTCCCCGAGTTCACGGTGCAGCCGGTGAAGGTGGCATTGCCCTCCATGCACATGATCACAGGATAGTTGCCCATGTTCAGGGTGCAGCCGGTGAACTGATCCAGACAATTGCCGATGGAGTACGCGCCGTAGCCGGTATTCTCAGACTCCAGCAGACAGTCATTGAGGTACAGCCGCGCCTTCTTGGTGGCGTCAGTGGACATGCAGCCCCAGTTCTCGCACTTGATGTGGCAGCGGTTATAGGTCGCAGTTGCGGAATCCACCAGATTGGTAGCGCGGACACGTCCGGTAAGGCCCAGCATCCACGGCACCTTGGTCATGCCGGAAACATTATTGGGCTTGGTGCCGTCCTTTACAAACAGCTCGGAGTCATTGACCTCCAGCGTTGCCTCCTCGCGGCCAACCACGGTCACGCGAATGGAGCCAACAGAGTGGATCTTTGCGCGGTTTACGGTAACATGGGAGGTACCCGCAGCGGTGATGCCTGCGCCGTGACCAACAAAGTCGTTGCCGCCGTTGCCGTTGAGGGTCATGGCGGCGTCGTTGATGGTAACCACGCTGCTGCCGTCTACATAAACACCGCCGAAGTTATCCGCCTCGGAATCCACCGTCAGGCCGTCTACCGTGGTATCCGTGACCTTGCCAGCCAGCACCGCCGCAGCAACAGACTTCTCCGGCACATACTTGCCGTCGGAGATCACAACGGCATTTGCCATCTCAAAATGATCCACCTTGCCGTGGTTCTCATAATCCACCTGCACGGCATCAGACACCGTCAGCACCACATCGCCGGTGTAGGATCCCGGCTCGATCTGGCGGTTGACGCCGTCCACCGTCAGGGTCAGGCACTTGCCCGCAGGTGCAGAAAGAGCAGCGTCGGCTGCAATGGTCAGAGAAGCAAGCTTCTCCGTTGCTTCCGCCACATAGCTGCCGCTGATGATTTTTTCATTCATAGGAAACTCTCCTTTTGACGCAACGCGTCTGGACTCGATATCGGGCATTGCCCCGTTCCGGTTTCTCCGCAATATCTGATAAAAAGTATAGGGGTCGAAACATTTTCTGTCAAGAGATGGAGACAAATGCAACGAAATAGGCAAATTGCGATGTGTCCGTTGTCCAACTGGCAAAAGATTTTCTCACAGCAAGGTATATTCTTCCATTCCAATGGTGATAATAGCCTCGGAGGTGCAGAACATGCAAAATAAAAACAACAAGAAACGCTTTGCAGGCAAGGGCTACTACATAGCCCTGATTGTCTGCATTGCAGCAGTCGGAATTTCAGGCTATGTATTTGTTAAAACCGCACGGGACTCTGCCACGGAAACCAGTGCTGTGGCCTCGATCTCCCCGGTCATCAGTGCGGCGCCCAGTGCCAGCACTGCCCCGGAGTCCACGCAGGACACGGACACCATGGAGGATTCCTATGAATCCACGCTGGGGGAGGACGCTGCCAATGAGCCGGCTCAGTGGCCTCTGGAGGGTCAGGTACTCTCCAGCTACAGCCGGGATACACTGACCTACAGTCAGACCATGGCAGACTGGCGCACCCATGAGGGGCTGGATATTGCCGCTGACACAGGCGCGCCGGTTCTGGCTGCCCAGTCCGGCACCGTGACCGCCGTCTATGAGGACGACTATCTCGGCAGCGTAGTGGTGGTTTCCCACTCCGGTGATATTTCCACCCTGTATGCCAATCTCTCAGATACTCCCGCGGTGGAGGTCGGTGATACCGTTTCCGCCGGTCAGGAAATCGGTCAGGTGGGCAATACCGCCCTGCTGGAAATCAGTGAGCCGTCTCACCTGCATTTTGAGGTACTGTCCGGCGGCGAACCCATGGATCCTCTGGATTATCTCCCCAAGGCATCCTGAATACGCAAGAAAGCACCGCATACCGGGGACCAGCCGGCTGCGGTGCTTTCCATAAAAGAGAGAGAAAATGAAAGCCAGTACAATTTGTACTGTGCTTTTATGATAGCGGAGTTATTTGAAGGTTCGATGAAAAATTTGTGGCGAATCTGTTAATCATTCCGCTATTTTTCACGAAATCAACCGCCGCATCCCGAGTTTTCTGCAAACCGGATTGACACTTTTGTGATTTGATGCCATAATGTAAGAAATAACTCCAGAAAGCAGGTATATCCACATGAGAATCTGTATTAAGGTCGGAACCTCCACCCTGGCCCATCCCTCCGGTCACTTGAATATCCGTCAGGTGGAGCAGCTCTGCAAGGTCATCAGCGACCTTAAAAACGCAGGAAACCAGATCGTACTGGTTTCCTCCGGCGCCATCGGCATGGGTGTCGGCAAGCTGGGGCTGAAGCATCGACCAAATGATATGCCTACCAAACAGGCCGCTGCCGCCGTGGGGCAGTGTGAATTGATGTACATCTATGATAAGGCCTTTGGAGCCTATAATCACACGGTAGCCCAGATTCTGCTCACCGGCGCGGATTTTGACCACAAGGAGCGCCTTGACAACTTCCGCAACACGCTCTTCCGGCTGCTGGAGTTGGATGCGCTCCCCATCATCAATGAAAATGATACCATTGTCACCGATGAGATCAGCATCGGCGACAACGACACGCTTGCTGCACTGGTGGCGGTCAATGCCGGGGCAGAGCTGCTGGTATTGCTCAGCGACATTGATGGTCTGTACACTGCTGATCCCCACAAGCATTCCGATGCCACACTGATCCATGAGGTTGCTGCACTAACGCCGGAAATTCTGGCGCTGGCGGAGGGAAAGGGCTCGGAGCTTGCCACCGGCGGCATGTCCACCAAGCTCTCCGCCGCCAAAATCGCCACCGCACATGGCTGCGATATGATCATCACCAATGGAAAAAATCCGCAGGTGCTCTATGATATTCTCGACAGCATCCCCACCGGCACCCGTTTTCTCAGGAAAGGAGCAGTAAAATGACCACAAAGGAACTGTTATCCACTGCAAAATCTGCTGTACCTGCTCTGGCGCAAGCCAGTGCTCAGCAGAAGAGCGATGCACTTCTCGCCATGGCGCGGGCATTGGAGGATAGCAAGGACAAGATTCTCGCCGCCAATGCTCAGGATCTCGCCGCCGCTCAGGGACATATTTCCCCGGTGATGCTGGATCGGCTGGCGCTCAGCGATAACCGTATCTCCGATATGGCGGACGGCATTCGTCAGGTTGCGGCATTGCCGGATCCCGTAGGCAAAGTACTGCGCCGGATCGACCGCCCCAACGGTCTTATCATCGAAAAAACTGCCGTTCCCATGGGCGTGGTCGCCATCATCTACGAAAGCCGTCCCAATGTCACCTCCGATGCGGCGGCATTGGCGCTGAAAAGCGGCAATGTCTGCGTGCTCCGTGGCGGGAAAGAGGCTTATCGTTCCGCCGCTGCCATTGTTCGAGCCTTAAAGGCCGGGCTGACCGCCTCCGGTCTGCCGGACGCCGCCGTCAATCTGATAGAGGATACCAGCCGGCAGAGCGCGACGGAGCTGATGGAAGCCGTAGGCTATGTGGACTTGCTGATTCCACGCGGCGGCGCAGGGCTGATCCGCGCAATCACCGAAAATGCAAAGGTTCCCTGCATTCAGACCGGCACGGGCATCTGCCACATTTATGTGGACAAATCTGCCGATCTCTCCATGGCGGTCAACATCATCGAAAACGCCAAGGCCAGCCGCCCCTCTGTCTGCAACGCCGAGGAGGTCTGTCTGGTTCACCGGGACATTGCCGCAAAATTTCTCCCCATGCTTCAGGATCGCCTCCAGACTCAGCGTGCTGCGGCCGGAAAGCCGCCGGTCACCCTTCTGGCTGACCCCGCCGCCAATGCCATTCTGCACGCCGTTCCTGCGGGAGCACAGGACTTTGATACCGAATTTTTGGATTACACTTTGGCAGTGGGACTGGTAGGCAGTGTGGAGGAGGCCATCGAACACATCGCCCAGCACTCCACGGGGCATTCCGAAGCAATCCTTACAAGGGATGACCATGCCGCGCAGCTGTTCTGCCAGTGTGTTGACAGCGCCGCCGTCTACGTCAACGCCTCCACCCGGTTTACCGACGGCGGAGAATTCGGTCTGGGCTGCGAAATGGGCATTTCCACCCAGAAGCTCCACGCCCGCGGCCCCATGGGTCTGGAGGAGCTTTGCACCTATAAGTACATCATCCACGGAACCGGTCAGATCCGATAAATAAGTTTACATAAGTTAAGAGGTGCTGCGATGCGCAGCACCTCTTTCATATTATTTTCCGGGCGGAGGGCCGGGCGGCATCTCCATTTTCTCCTCCCCAAACTGCCAGTCATACCAGCGCTTGAGGATCAGATACGCCATCCGCGTTCCCACAAACAGGAACACCTCCTGCCTCTGCTCCATGGGCATCGGCTCTGTTTCGCTGTATGCCCACCGGAGATTCCGGGCCGTAAGCTCCAGAATCGGCGCGATCCCCTGCCAGAAGTCCATGATGTCCTTATATTCCGCTTTTCCTGCAAACATGTAGTCGTAAAAGCCGTTGAGCACATGCTTGGGAATCACATCGGTCAGCAGTGGAATCAGCCGTTTCCCCCGCTCCGGCTGGGACATGGGCTGCGCCTCGTCAAAGCATGCATCCAGCACCGGCTGTACCTTGCTGGAAAGCGCCTCCGCACTGGAGCTCATAAAGTCCTTATAGGGCTTCGGTGCGCCACTTTCCCACAGCCATGCCGTGAAGTTTCCCAGCATCATATGGGGATACATAGTGAAAATTCCCTGACAGTAGGCCTTTTTTTCCGATACCGTCGGATACTTTTCACCGGAAATATACCCGCGAATGTCGGGGCCTGTCATTAAAATATGCCCCCACATGTCCTGTGCGATATAATCTCGGACGCTTTTCATTGGACACCTCCTGATATTCGGGGAGTATCGGTCAATAGCTCCATGTCTTATCCAGAGACTCGAAAGGCTCCGGCAGTCTGGGGGTTTCCGTGGGAATCCGGGTGGGCTTATAGTCGGTATAGCGGCCCGGCTCGTCCTTTTCAACGCTCACGCCGCCGCCCATGGCCGGGGATTTGCCCCGCTTGCCGTCGGGATCGTCGGGATCGAACTCCTCTTCCTCGGGAGGGGGACCCATGGGAGGCCGGGGCTCGGTCCAGGAGTTGGGCTCGCCGGTGGACATGTCCATGCAGATCAGAAGACGCAGGAACCGCCACTCGCCGTTTTCATATACGAAGTCACCGCCGTACTTCTCCCACATCCAGGCGATATCCACGGTGCCCTTCACATAGTCATGCCGCAGAGCGAAGCCCGGGGTGTACCACAGGCCCTTGGCGCTCATGCCGTCCTCGGCGATCTCGATCACAGGGGAGGCCAGCACGTGCATGGGCATCTCCGCCAGAGCGCGGCCGTCCAGGTCCTTGATGGCTTCTTCCATCTCCGGGTGGGCCTTGATGATCTTGGACTTCAGCCACTCGGCGTCGGTGTACTTGTTGTCGCCGGCGTACATGGGATAGAGCTTCTTCCGCAGGCCCTGCCAGCGGCCGAAGTTCTGGCTCCAGATGACCTCGGCTTCACGCTCCTGGCTCCAGCAGTTGTCCAGCTCCTCGCGGTTCATGTCCGCTGCATGATAATAGCTGTGCAGAGCCATCAGGTTCTCGATGGCGCCTACAGCTTCGATCTTATGGGCTCTCAGCTCCAGTTCTGTCATCTTACTCACCCTCCTTCATAAAGGCTTCGGGGCCGTAGCTGATCTCCGGGGTCCAGGTCTCATAGGGCTCGGGCCAATGGGGATACTGGCTCCAGTTGTAGCGGCTGGTGTACAGGCCGGGGATCCGCATGACGCCGTACTGCTTCGGGCGCTCCGGGGCGGGACCCATCTGGCGCTCTTCATACTTGGTGCCGGCGGAGAAGCTGAAGTCGGTACCCACGAAGAAGTGCCAGATCTTCCACTCGCCGTCCTCCTTGATGAAGTCAATGGCGTATCTCTCATACATCCACTGGCCATCCAGGGGTGCGTCGTCGGGATCCATGGGGCCGCCGTGGCCGCAGATGTAGCCGGGGGTGTACCACATGGCCTGAGCGGTCTGGCCATCCCCGGCGATCTCGATCAGGGGGGTGGTCAGGGTGTGCATCTGGCCCTCGCCGGGCTTGGGGCCGTGACCGATGTGGGGCTTTACATAGAAGGACCATACCACGTCCCGGCCGATCTGAAAGCCGCCGGCGTTGCCCCAGGAGATGTTGGGGGCCTTGTGGGCCCAGCAGATCTCCATTTCGATGTCATGACGGTTGCAGGCATGCAGATACGCATGACGGCCCATGACGTTCTTGATCTGGATCATATCATACGCCCGCTGGATCTTCTCCTCGGG
>CAJKSU010000079.1 GCA_905202605.1 uncultured Eubacteriales bacterium | reverse complement strand
TCGCCGCCCCGCTTGTTGAGCTGCCGGATGATGTCGCTTGCCTTCATCTTTTCACCTTCAATGGCAACTGGAACGCCCTTAACGAAGTCCAGCGTCAGGTACGTGGGCTTGTCGGGAGCAGCCACAGGGGAAACGCCCATCTCCAAAAAGCCCGGCTTATCAATGGGAGCCTCGTTGGCGGGATCCTCCAGATCCAGACCCTCATGGGACAGATGCCACAGATTTTTGTCTTTGGAGTAGTTGGTTTCGCGGGAGATTTTCAGAGGAACATTGTGAGCCTCTGCATAGTCGATTTCCTCGTCCCGGCTCTTGATATCCCAAATCCGCCAAGGAGCGATGATGGTCATCTCTGGAGCAAACCGCTTGATGGCAAGCTCGAACCGAACCTGATCGTTGCCCTTACCGGTGCAGCCATGGCAGATGGCGTCAGCGCCCTCGGCCTTTGCGATCTCTACCAGCTTCTTGGCGATGATGGGGCGGGCAAATGCAGTACCCAGCAGATACTGCTCGTATTTTGCGCCAGCCTTCATGGAGGGGATGATCACGTCATCTACCATTTCATCGGTGAGATCGGCAATATAAAGCTTGGAGGCACCGGTTTTAATGGCCTTTTCCTCCAGACCGTCCAGCTCGCTCTCCTGACCAACATCACCGGAGACGGCGATGATCTCAGGATTGTTGTAGTTCTCCTTGAGCCAGGGGATGATGATGGATGTATCCAGTCCGCCGGAATAGGCGAGGACTACCTTTTTTACTTCTTTGGCTGCCATAGTGATTGCCTCCTATATGTTTTTGACGAAACGCCATAGGTTGTTTGTGGCATTATGGTATCACAGGACAAATGCTTTTGCAAGCTCCAAATTGCATAAAAATTCACGAAAGCACTGATTTCTTTTGACAGCATCCACAAAATATTCATGGTATACATAAATATACGCAAAAAATTTGAATATTCTCAAATGACACTGCATAAATGCTCATACAGCAATTCCAAATTCTCCGGAGAATGCTCTACCTCACGGCTGTAGAGAACGGCGGCGTTCAGAAGCCGCTGATGGGAATCGGTGCCATTCATGTGCTGAGACAGCGCGAGAATGGCGGCGGTGCTGTAGACGGAAAATGCGATTTTCTCCACCACCAGTCCGCTCCATACACCCCGGAGCGCATAGCGGTAGAGGAAATAGAACAGCAGGCGGCTTCCGTCATCTTCCGCTTCCGGCTCAGACAGCGGGAGCGGCACGCCAGCGGAAACGACCTGAGGCAGCAGCTCCTTTAATTGCGGGCGGGTAAATTCTATGGCCTCCATGGCGGTCAGGTATTCCGAAAGTGCGAGGCGCAGGGGCGGAGCGGGAACGGCGTCCCATAGTGCCGGGGTGATCTCCCCCTCTGCGGGCAGCATGATCCCGTGTTCGGCAGCATCCAGCGCCAGCGCCAGCTGCTCGGTAAGGCTGCGGCGGCTTTGGGTCAGCGCCAGCAGCGCCTGACGGACATCCAGCAGCTGCGCAAGGAATTCGGGATCCGGGGTGCTGTCCTCCGGGGCTGGCTCGTCTGTTTCCTGCTGGAGCAGCACCAGCGGCTCCTCCAACAGCAGCCGGGCGGCTTCGGGGCAGGAGATGGACAGGCAGGTTTCCCGCCGCATGCCGTACTCCTCCCAAAATCTCGGATGCTCCCGGCAGGTGACGGACAGAGCGTCCTCCCCAAGCTCCAGAATCAGGCGGCAAAGCTTCTCCTTATTTAAAAAGGGACATTGCCCGTTTTTCAGCCGGAAGAACGTATAGCCATCCTCCTGGCAGATGGCGCTGCGGATTTCATCCCCCAGTGGGCCTGGGATGGACCGGTAGCGCCGAACGGCATCGTCATCCAGGTCTACCTCCCACCCGGCGCAGCAGGTGTCGGGACAGGCGCCGGCGATACATTGAAAAGACTGGAAACAGGAAAGAGATACTTCGGTCATAGTCCTACCTTCTTCGTGTAAAATTGACGAAAAAACCAATTCTTTTTTCTACTAGAACAATTCAATTATAGCATATATCCGACAAATGTGAGCCAAAAAGAATGACTTTTTCCGAAATTTACAGGTTCTATGACACATTTCGAACATTTGTGCAGGTTGCAAAAACACAAAATACACATAGGACACAAAATGCACATTTTATGTTCCAATTTGTATGTTGACAAAATCATCGAAAATTATCATAATGTGTGATGTCCTTTTATGGGTATTGAGGATTTTTGTAAAGGAGGAATAACAATTGTCCAAACAAAGCCCAACTTTGTACGACAAGGTGGACAACGTGATTGTAAAGATTCTGAAATACGTTTCTTACATCTCCGGTGTCTGCCTGATTGCAATTATGTTTGTGGCATTCTTTAATGTGCTTGGCGAGAAGATTTTCCACAAGGGCATTCCTGCATCCACCGAGATCATCCAGTATCTTCACATTCCCGTGGTATTTCTTGCCTGCGGATATGTGACGCTGGATACCGGCCACACCAAGATCGACCTGCTGGCCAAGCACCTGCCCAAGGGGGTGCAAATGGTCTGCAATGTGGTGGGCAACATCATCGCCGTGTTCATCACCAGCTTCGTGGGCTACCGCGGCCTGGTTCAGATGCAGAAGTTCATGGCAACCCATGCCAAGTCTTCCACCACCGGCGTTGGCTTTGCAAAGTGGCCCTTTGCACTGATTTTCTCCGTCGGCTTTTTCCTGCTGGCGCTGAGCTTCGTATGGGCCACCGTCCGGCTGTTTGTAAAGAAGCCGGAGGAAGAAGAAAAGAAGGAGGCGGAAGTCTAATATGGATTATGCATCGATCGTAGGTCTTGTGACCTTCCTTGTTATGATGGTTATGATTTTCGCCGGTATCCCCGTATTCGTTTCCATGCTGGCTTCTGCCTTCGGCGGCTTTATTGCACTGTACCAGGGCAATCTGACCATGATGATCACCAAGTTCACCACGGCTCCCTTTGAGCTGGGTGCCAACTACAACTACGCCGTGCTTCCCATGTTCATGCTAGTGGGAGCGTTAGCGGGAGAAACGGGAATAGCGGGCGGAGCCTTTGCGGCGATGAAAGCCTGGCTGGGCCGCGTAAAAGGCGGTCAGCTGTTCACCGTCGTTGCTGCAAACGCTGTGTTCGGCGCTTGCTCCGGTTCTTCCGTTGCAGGCAACATTGTATTCGGTAAGCTGGCTATGCCTGAACTGGAGGCCGCCGGTTATGACCGGAACTACTCCATGGGCTGTATTGCCGCTTCCGGCGCACTGTCCACCCTGATTCCGCCTTCCATGGCAATCATTATGTACTGCCTGATCTCCCCCATCACCATGAGCGTTGGTACTGCTCTGATGGGCGGCGTCATCCCCGGCCTTCTGACTGCCGTTCTGCTGTGCGTGACCGTTCGTATCATCGGCCGTATCAAGCCCGGTTCCATTCCGGAGGCCTCCGGTGAGAAGGTTCCCATGAAGGAGAAGCTCAAGAGCCTGCGCCTTCTGATCCCGATCCTGTGCCTGTTCGGCATCATCATCGGCGGTACCTTCGCCGGTCTGTTCACCGCAACCGTCGGCGGCGCCATCGGTGCCTTTGCTGTGTGCATTTACGCCATTGTAAAGCGTCTGCCCCTGAAGCAGATTGCCCACAGTGTTTGGGAGTCCGCCACCATGGAGTCCGGCATCTTCCCCATCATCGTTGCCGGTCAGCTCTTTGGCGCATTCATCTCCGCAACCAAGCTGGCAGATACGCTGGCTCGTCTGATCGCTTCCGTCCATGCACCCGCGTTCTTCATCTTTATGCTGGTGGTGCTGCTGTACATCTTCTGCGGCTGCGTCATGGACATTGTTTCCATCATCATCATCACCGTACCCGTGGTATTCCCCGTGCTCAACGCCGTGGGCTACAGCCCCTATGTTCTCGTCATCTGCCTGTGCTTCATGTGCGAGATCGCCGGTCTGACTCCCCCCATCGGCATGAACGTATTTGCAACTGCAAATGCACTGCGCGTCAACCCCTCGGAGATTTTCAAGGGTGTTGTGCCATACTTTATTTGTGAGCTGGCAGTGGTCATCATCATTGCTCTGTTCCCCGACATTGTCCTGTTCCTGCCCAGACTGCTGGGTGCGCCGGGCATGTAGTTTTCGGTTGCTTCGCGCATTTGCGTGTACAACATATATCATTATTCTTTGAGGAGGATACAAATGAAATTCAAGAAACTTCTTGCAGCTCTGCTGGCTGTGATGATGGTTGCAAGCATGGCTGCATGCGGCACCAGCGCCACTTCCTCTGCACCTGCTGAGGCTGGCTCCGAGGCTCCTGCTGCTACCGAGGCCGCTGCTGCTGAGGCTACCGAGGCTCCTGTCGCTGAGGCTGGCTCTGCTGCCGAGACTGGCTCTGCTGCTGAGACTGAGGCTGCTTCCGCAAAGGAAGAGACTCCCAAGGCTGAGTCCATCGAGTGCGACCCCCTGACCATCGACTTCTCCACCGTTTACAACGAGACCGAGACCGGCGGCCAGATTATCAAGCATTTCCAGGATTACATCAGCGAGCTCACCGGCGGCGCCATTGAGATGAACATCTTCTGGGGCGGCACCCTGTTCTCCGATGCCGAGGCTCTGGACGGCGTAAACTCCGGCGCTGTCAACATGACCGCTCTGGGCCATATGCCTCACCTGGCTACCCTGAACTACCTGGCATTCCCCGGCTTCGCTCCCGGCGGCACTCAGGCGGCTCTCGATTACTTCGACACCCTGATGTTCAAAGATCCCGAGACCTCCGCTCTGATTCAGCAGGAGGCTGCTGACAACGGCATCATCTACCTGAACGTTCTGGCAGGCGGCGCAAACGCTTTCTGCACCACCTATGAGTTCACCGATCTGGACTCCATGATCTCCGGCTCCAAGTCCTTCGGCAACATGGACGCAGCAATCTTCGAGAAGCTGGGCTTCCAGGTTACCTCCGTTGGCCCCGGCGACTGCTACGACGCTCTGCAGCGTGGTCTGATCGACTCCACTCAGATGGGCCTGGCCCCCATGGTCTCCATGGGCTGGGAAGAGGTTGCTAGCTACTGGGCTCTGGACGGAACCTACACCGCAGGCAACATGTTCACCGCGAACCTCGACTGGTGGAACAGCCTGACCGACGCTCAGCGCCAGGCCATCCAGCAGGCATGCGATGAGGTGGAGGAGTACTCCGCTGGCATCTATGATGACTCCATCGCTTCCGACTGCGCTACCATCGAGGAGAAGACCGGCAACAAGATGGTCGAGTTCTCCGATGCCGACGTAGAGCGCATCTGGGCTGCTACCTTCGACGCTAAGGCTGATTCCGCAATGCAGACTGCTGAGGCCAACGGTAAGGCTGAGGGCATGACCAAGATTCTGGAGAAGGCTGCTGAGATCACCGGTTACGACTGGAAGCACTAATTCTCCCAACAATCGCTCATGAGAAAGGCACCTGTCACATTTCGTGGCAGGTGCCCTTTTTGTTACTTTGCAAGATATTCTTCCAGACAAAGTCCCTTTTTGTAGATTTCCTTGGCGGCGTCCTTGCCCACATAGCGGTAATGCCAGGGCTCATAGTCGGTGCCGGTGATGTCCGTTTTGCCGTCGGGATAGCGGAGGATGAAGCCGTATTCCCATGCGTGCTCTTTGAGCCAGGTGTATACTTCTTCGCCGGTGGAGTTCACGCCATCGGCGTTGATGTCCATGGCAAGGCCCGTTTGATGCTCGCTGTAGCCCACGGGATTGACCCATTTCTTTGCGTCCTTTTTCGCCTGAGCGGCGGATTCGCCCCGGTCGATGAACTCCTTGATCTTATCGTCCATAAGTGACTGCTGCTTTTCTGCGGAACGATAGCCGGATGCGACGACGGGATAAACGCCCTGGGCGCGCATATCGTCGAACATCTGCTGAAGCTCGGGATAAATGCGGCTGTCCACCTGCGTTCCGTTGGAGAGGGTGGTGAGCTCCTGACTCCAGTTGTCCGGAATGGCGTGATCCTGATTCACAAGGATCAGATTCCAGGGCAGGCTGTCCGGATCCTCGAACTCCAGGGTGCTGGATGAGCCGGTGAAAAGCCCCGCGTGATAGGCCCATATGCCTCCGGCCAGCAGCAAAAGCAGAAAAATCACGGTGCAAATGCGGAGGATAGGGTGCCTTCGGCGGGGAGAATAAGCGGAATCCATGTTACAATCTCCTGTCTTACAAATTACTTCTTACTTCTTTCATTTGATATTACCATAGAAAAATTCTGATTAAGATTCAAGCGGGCAATTTGAAAGATTTCATTAAGAACGACACGAAGACGGGAAAAAGGTTGCAAAAATCGCGCCTGCACGAGGCAGGCGCGATTGAATGTTTTGTTATGCCAGCGCCTTATGCACTCTGTGGTTGAGGGCAATGGAGAGTACCATGCTCAGCGCCTCTGCAATCACCGTAGCCGTCCAGACCAGAGAGAGGTGACCGGTAAGGCTCATGACCCATGCGATGGGAACGATGAAGATCAGCTGCCGTCCCAGATTGATGATCAGCGTATAGCGGCTGTAGCCCAGCGCTTGAAACGAGGAGGAGAGAATCAGGGTCACAGCGCCAAAGGGCAGACTCAGGCAGGTGATGCGCAGGGCGATGACGCCGATGGAAAGCATGGTATCTGAGGCGCTGAACAGCCGGAGCAGTTGGGCAGGGATATTCTCAAAGACCAGCACCAGCACCGCCATCAGTACCAGAGCGGCTTTCAGCGCCAGAGAGACGGTTTTCCGCACCCGATCCATCTGACCGGCGCCATAGTTATAGGAGATCATGGGAATCGTGCCATTGTTGAGTCCGTAGATCGGCATGAATGCGAAGCTCTGAAGCTTCATCCAGATACCGAAAACAGCAGTAGCGGTGGTGGAAAAGGCCAGAAGGATCTGGTTCAGGCAAAAGCTCATGGCAGAGGACAGCCCCACGGTGATCATCGAGGGGATCGCCACGGAGAAAATCTCCTTGAGGATCTCCAGAGAGGGAACCATAGAGCGGAGGCGCAGGCGGATATCCTTTTCCTTGATGGTCAGCAGCACCAGCGCTACCAGCGCGGCGAAAATCTGACCCAATACCGTTGCCACGGCGGCTCCGGTGACCCCCAGCTTTGGGAAGGGGCCGATGCCGAAGATCAAAAGGGGATCAAAGACGATGTTGAAAATCGCACCGGATGCCTGAGAGATCATAGAATGAACCGTGTTGCCTGTGGCGACCAGCAGCTTCTCAAAGTTCTGCCCGAAAAATGCGCCTGCGCAGACCAGACAGATGACGGAAAGATACTGTACGCCATCCTCTACGATTTCCGTTACGTCTGTCTGCATGGTGTAGTAGGCCCGCACGCCGAATGTACCCACCAGCATAAACACGATGGTGTAGCACAGGCTCAGCACCACCGCCACATTGGCGATCCGCAGAGCCTTGTCCTTCTTCCCCTGACCGGTGTAGCGGGGTACCAGCGCGTTGACTGCAACGCCGGTGCCGACGCCGATGGCGGTGATGATCTGCTGGAGCGGAAATGCAATGGAAACTGCCGTCAGGGCATTTTCGCTGATCCGCGCCACAAACATGGAGTCCACCATATTATAAAGAGCCTGAATAAAGAAGGAAATCATCATGGGAATGCTCATGGAGATCAGCAGCCGTCCAATGGGCATGGTTCCCAGCTTATTCTGTTCTGTACTCAAATTATCGTCCCCCGTTGTGAATCAATAAAATTGTCACACTATCATAGCACATTTTGGCGAGAAATAGCAAAGAAAATCTGCTCAAAGAATGAAGGAAACAGCAGGATAGTTCGTTTAGAAAAAGTTCACAAGAAATATGTCTCGGAATTGTGCAAAATGACACTTGTGCAATTGGAGGCATTGGGCTATTATATAGACGTTAGCACTCCGAGAGTATGAGTGCTAAACACAACAGAGTAGAACCTTTGACAGGCGCTCCTGCGCCGTCAGATTATTTTAAGGAGGAACCTCAAAATGAAACTTGTACCCCTCTCTGACAGAGTCATTGTGAAGATGACCGAGGTGGAGGAAACCACCGCTTCCGGCATTATTCTGGCGTCCAGCGCAAAGGAAAAGCCCACCGTTGCAGAGGTCATTGCAGTTGGCCCTGGCGGCATGGTGGACGGTCACGAGGTCAAGATGACTGTATCGGTTGGTCAGAAGGTCATTTTTGCCAAGTATACCGGCACCGAAGTCAAGCTGGGCAAAGAAGAGTATACCATCGTTCGTCAGAGCGATATTCTTGCAGTTGTGGAATAACTAGGAGGTAATGCATCATGGCTAAGCAGATTATTTTCGGCGAGGAAGCTCGCAAAAAGCTCCAGGCTGGTATTGACCAGCTGGCAAATACCGTAAAGGTCACCCTGGGTCCCAAGGGCCGCAATGTGGTGCTGGATAAGAAGTATGGCAATCCCCTCATCACCAATGATGGCGTGACCATCGCAAAGGATGTAGAGCTGGAGGACGCCTTTGAGAACATGGGCGCAAGCCTTGTTCGTGAGGTCGCTACCAAGACCAACGATGTGGCAGGCGACGGTACCACTACCGCTACCGTTCTGGCGCAGGCCATTGTCAGCGAGGGCATTAAGAACGTGACCGCAGGCGCAAATCCCATGGTCATGCGCAAGGGCATCAACAAGGCTGTTGCCGCTGCTGTTGAGGCCATCAAGGGCAACTCCCAGATGGTTTCCGGTTCCTCCGATATCGCCCGTGTCGGCACCGTTTCCTCTGGCGATGAAGCAGTTGGTGCTCTGATTGCCGAGGCCATGGAGAAGGTTACCTCCAACGGTGTCATCACCATCGAAGAGGGCAAGACCGCTGAAACTCAGCTGGACGTGGTAGAAGGCATGGAGTTTGACCGCGGCTATCTCTCCCCCTACATGGTCACCGACGCGGAGACTATGGAGTGCGTGATGGATGACGCACTGCTGCTGATTACCGATAAGAAGATCTCCAGCATTCAGGATCTGCTGCCCATTCTGGAGCAGGTCATGAAGTCCGGTCAGAAGCTGGTTATTATTGCAGAGGACGTTGAGGGCGAGGCTCTGTCCACCCTGCTGCTCAACAAGATTCGCGGCGTACTGAACGTTGCCTGCGTGAAGGCTCCCGGCTACGGCGACCGCCGCAAGGAGATGCTCAAGGATATCGCCATTCTTACCGGCGGCGAGGTTATCACCGGCGATCTCGATATGGATCTGAAGGACACCACCTTTGATCAGCTGGGCAAGGCACATCAGGTCAAGATCACCAAGGACGACACCACCATCGTAGGCGGCGCCGGCGATACTGCGGCTATTCAGTCCCGCATTTCCGAGATCAAGTCTCTGATCTCCACCACTGAGTCTGAGTATGACAAGGAGAAGTACAACGAGCGTCTGGCAAAGCTGTCCGGTGGCGTTGCCGTGATTAAGGTTGGCGCACAGACCGAGACCGAGATGCATGAGATGAAGCTTCGCATTGAGGACGCCCTGAACGCGACCCGTGCAGCTGTTGAGGAAGGCATCGTTGCTGGCGGCGGCACCGCATACGTCAACGCAATCCCCTCCGTTGCAAAGCTGGTTGCAACGCTGGAGGGTGATGAGAAGACCGGCGCTCAGATCGTTGCAAAGGCACTGGAGGCTCCTGTCCGTCAGATTGCTTACAACGCTGGCGTGGACGGTTCTGTGATCTTCGACCGTATCTCCAACTCCGGCAAGGTCGGCTATGGCTACAATGCCTACACCGAGGAGTACTGCGACATGATCGGCACCGGCATTGTGGATCCCACCAAGGTGACCCGCTCTGCACTGGAGAACGCCGCTTCCATCGCCTCCTGCGTGCTGACCACTGAGAGTCTGGTGGCTGATAAGCCCGATCCTCAGCAGGATGCGGCCATTGCCGCTGCGCAGGCTTCCGCTGCCGCAGGTCAGGGCATGTATTGATTCATAAAGCTGAATATTTGGCAGAGGCTCCGGACGAAGTCCGGGGTCTCTGCTTTTTCCTAAGGCAATACCGCACAAATCGGCAAGAGAGTTTGACGAGAGATTTTTCCGTCAGAAAAAGGTGTAAAACCGCAGGAATACTCTGTGTATTTCAAGGTTTTACAAACGAATTTCTGGCGAAAAAGGCCTGTCAAAATCTGAAGATGCATTTGTGCGGTGTTGCCTTAAACAGAAGTGGGGTTGCCAAATGGGCCTTGCGGGGGTATAATAGACTTACTAACCTGCAAAGGAGCCAAAGCTATGTCACTGTTTACCGTTTCTCTGGCGCATCTGACCAAGGAATTTAAGCTGGAAATGCTCTACCGATCCTCGGATTTTGAAAAAATTCAGATTACTGTAGAGGATGTAAACCGTCCGGCATTGCAGCTCTCCGGCTTCTTCGAGCACTTTGAACCGGCGCGGATGCAGGTGATCGGTATGGTCGAGGATACGTATCTGGCGGGCTTGACGCCGGAACAGCGGGTAATCACCTTTGATCGGCTGTTTTCCTATCGTCCGCCGGCACTGATTTATGCCCGGCATATTGAGCCGTATGACGAATGCATGGTTATGGCGCGGAAGTATAACATCACCATCCTCCGCACCGATGAAACCACCTCGGAGTTGGTTTCCACCATGATCGCCACTCTGAAGCATTACCTGGCGCCCCGGCTTACCCGCCACGGCGTTTTGGTGGAGGTTCACGGCGAAGGCATGCTGCTGCTGGGAGAAAGCGGCGTAGGCAAGAGCGAGGCTGCCATTGAGCTGGTAAAGCGCGGACACCGGCTGATTGCCGACGATGCAGTGGAGATCAAAAAAGAGGGCGCTTATGTGCTTTCCGGTTCTGCACCGGAGTTGATCCGCCACTATATCGAGCTGCGCGGTATCGGGGTCATCAATGTGGCAAAGCTGTTTGGTATGGGAGCGGTTAAGGAATCCGCCAATATCGACATGGTGGTGAATCTGGAGGCATGGCGGGACGATGTGCTCTATGACCGGTTGGGCGTAGAGAATGAATTTACCACGATTCTTGGCGTGAAGGTTCCCAATCTGACCATTCCTGTAAAGCCCGGCAGAAATTTGGCGGTCATTCTGGAGGTCGCAGCCATGAACAACCGCCAGAAAAAGATGGGCTATAATGCCGCACTGGAGTTCACCGAGCAGATCAACAAGCATTTTGATGAAACTATGGCAGAAACTTAAGGCAACACCGCACAGTTGCGTCTGTGGGCTTTGACGGTTCTTTTCCCCCACAAATCCGCTGTGAAAATTTGAAATACACAAAGTATTCCTGCATTTTCACAACAAATTTGTGATGAAAAATT
>CAJKSU010000078.1 GCA_905202605.1 uncultured Eubacteriales bacterium | reverse complement strand
AAGGCTGTCTTGCTGGTGTGGCGGCAGCGGAGTATTTGGGATAAGTGTATCTATGAAAGCCGGAGGAGTAAACATGGTTCGTCCGGCTTTTGCGTATATCAGAACATCAGAGGGCATCGGATGGCGTTTTCGGGGTGTTTCGGAGCTGCCCCGGGGGCAGTCCCTCCTGCGCACGGAAGGCGCGGTACATGGAATTGAGACTGCCAAAGCCGGAAAGGGCCGCGGCCTGAGAAAGGGTACATCGGGGGTCTGCCAGCAGTTCCTTGGCACAAGCGACCCGAAGAAATTGAATATAGGAAACTGCGCTGCGTCCAAACTGCTTTTTAAAGCGGCTGGATACGGTGCTGTAGTGCAGTCCAACGGCTTCGGCGACCTGATTCAGGGACAGGTCTGGATCGGTATAGCGGCGGTCGATATAGTCCTTTACAGCAAGCAGCTTCCGCACACCGGCTTTTTGCTCCTGATGCTGAATATGCAGTTGAATTTCGGTCAGCGTCTCCGCCAGCACATGCAACAAGGCACTGCGCGTGCTGGCCTGAAGCAGACGCCCCAGCATATCCTGCTGCTGGAGAAACACTGTATCCACTGCGCCCAGCTTTTGCAGCTCGCTGCTGAGCTTTTGCACAAAGAGAAGCAGACTGATATGGATATTGCGCTGAGAGCTGACCTCACTGCCAATGATGGCGTCTACCAGCTCCGCGGCATACTGCTCCAGCTCCACTGGCGCACCGGTCATCATGTCGTTGGCGAGAAAGCAGGCTCTTTTCTGGAAGCTCTCCAGATTCGCAACCAGCTCTTTTGCATGCATTTGCGCGGGTTGAGCAAAACAATCGCCGTGCTCGTCGGTAAACAGCTTGTATTCCATCAGATCCGTTAAAAAAAAGAAGGTGCTGGAGAGCTGCGAAACCGTGTAGACAACCGGGCCGACGACTGCGGCAAGCTCCGTATGCCAGTATGTGAGGCAGAGGGACGTTACTTGTTCCACCATCCGCCGGGAGAGATCCAGAAGCTGTGGCTCCCGGTTCTGCGCAGGGGTCAGCCGGGGAAAGCAGGACAGCACTACCAACTGACCGTCCAGAGGAAATGCATAGTAGATCCCGGCGTTGTAGACCTGCATCACAAGCTTTTGCAGGTTCAGCAGAAATTCCATATGAGGAAAGTCCGGACTGCGATCTCTGGGTCGGAAGGCCGTAATTACAAAGCCGCCGTTGCCTAAGAATACGCGGTTGACCTCCAGACAAATCAGTGCATCTTGGGGAACATAATCCCGGCTGTGGAGCAGCGTATCCAAGGCCTGTTGAATCAGCAGATTTCGATTGTCCTGATCCAAGGAGACGGGGACAAAATCCGGCATGGCGGAAAAATCAATGGAAGACATGGAAACCCTGCCTTTCTCACTTTTTCGCTATCATATCATATTTTTACGTTTTCATCAATAAAAATAGACAATAAATTTTGCGTATTTCTGCGAAAAACTGTGGATTGCATCTAAAAAATGGGGAGGGTATACTGGAGATGTAGAAAACAGCTACAGGAACAAGGAATGAAAGGAGAATCTCAAATGAAAAAGTATGCTGCAATGATTCTTGCGATGCTGATGCTGCTGACCACGGCATGCCAAAGCGGTGGAACGACATCCGAAGCGTCCGCTTCTTCACCTCAGCAAAAGACGGAGGAACCGGCAGAGGCCTCGAAGGAGGAGCCAGCTGCACTGGCACAGTCGGAAGAGGAGCCGGAGAAATCGGCAGAGACAGAGGAATCTTCTCAGGAGGTATCCGTGTATCCGCTGTCCGATGAGCTGGTCACACTGACCTATTGGGGGCCGGATATCAGCTCGAATAATTCGGCGCTGCCCACCTATCAGGATATCACGGCCTATGATTTCTGGAGCTTTGTTGAGGAGCAGACCGGCGTGCATCTGGATATGACCATTGTATCCATGATGTCCGAGGCGGAGCAGCTGGGCCTTCAGCTGGCCTCCGGCGACTATATGGATTTGATGGCGATCAATGAAACGCAGGTGTCCGGCGGTATGACTGCGCTGCTGGATCAGGAGATCGCTACAGATATCGCTCCCATCGTGCAGACGGATATGCCCAACTATTACAGCTACATCTCTGCCAATGAGGAATGCATGAAGCTCAGCTACAACGACGAAGGGCAGATGGCGGGAACCCGCTCTTGGGCAGAGAAATACGTTCCCAATCAGGGGCTGGTGATCCGGAAGGATCTGGTGGATGCCATGGGGCTGGAGATGCCTACGACCATTGACGGCCTGCACGATACCCTGACGGCAATGAAAACGGAATACTCTCTGGGCGCACCCATGTGGCTGTCCTCCTCCGGACAGAACAGCCTCAGCATTGTGGGCGCTATGGGCTCCTGCGGCTATGCCGAGGATCGCGGCTCTACCACGGACCATCTCTATGTGGACGACGGTCAGGTGATCTCCGCATTGACCAGCGACGCCTATCGGGACTATCTGGAGCTGATGCACCAGTGGTATGAAGAGGGGCTGATCAACAGTGATTTTGCCACCAATACGGATCTGGAAGCAAACACCGGCGCAATGCTCAGCGGGGATACCGTGGTAATCAATGCCATGTACGGGCAGGCACTGGCCATTCAGAACAGTCTTGCAGCGGATCATCCCGAAGCACAGCTCTATGCGCTGCCCACGCCGGTCAAGAATCCCGGCGATACCAATTCCTTTGTGAATACCACACCATTGTCCAATACCTCCTGGCGGGTGATTACCACCGCGTGTGAGGATCCTCAGCTGGCGGCACGCTATATCGACTGGTGGTACACCAGAGATGGCTTCCTGACGGCAAACTATGGCACCAGAGATCTGAGCTATACGCTGGATGCGGACGGAACGCCGAAATATGCCGATGCGGTCACCAATAACAGCTTTGGCATCGACGCGGCTTCGGCAGTGGAGGCTTATGTGACCACCAATCCGGTATTTGGACTGGTTGCAATGGATCGCACGGTCTATTTGGCGGATGCCCAGTGGGTGGACGATATGATCGAAATCTGGACGGAACAGACCTCCTCGGAGAACGTGCTGCCTTCCGGCGTGACACTGACCGCAGAGGAGACGCAGCAGGTCACGGCAGCGCTGGGCGATATCACCACGGCAGCTTCAACGGAAACCCTGAAATTCATCATGGGCGCACGAGACTTTGACACATGGGGGGACTACTGCCAGGACATCAACGCCATGGGGCTGGAAGATGTAGTAGCCGTGTATCAGGACGCATATCAGCGGTATTTGGCACGCTGATTCATATGGACAACCGGGCAGGAGGAATCAGAGAATGAAACAAATTCGAACAGATGTTGCGGTGGTTGGCTCCGGAATCGGCGGCATATCGGCGGCATATCACTGCGCAGCCGCAGGACTGGATACGGTGGTGCTGGAAGCCGGGAAGGACTTTGGACCGGCGATGACAGGCGTAAACGGCGTGTTTGCACTGGATACGGCGTTTCAGAGATCCAAGCATATCCATGAGGATCCCAAGAAGATATTCCGGGCGCTGATGGATCATGCCAACTGGACCAATGACGCGCGGCAGGTCAGCGAGTTCCTGCGCAGAAGCGGCCCCATGTGGCAGAGGCTGGAGACGCTGGGCTGTGAGGCCGAGGCGGTGCTGGCCTATAATATGGATTCGCCCCATACATGGCATTTTTTTAATGGGAACAAGCCGCGGCTGGAGGCAGTGGGGAAAGCCTTTTTGAGCGCCGGAGGGCGATTGGTAGATCAGGCGTATATCAGCGAGATTCGGATGGAGCACGGGAAGGTCTGTGGCCTGCGGGGTGAGACGGTGCAGGGCGATCCGTTGGAGATCAGCTGTCGTGCGGTGGTGCTTGCCACCGGCGAGCCAAAGCCAAAGCCCGGTGAGGGCGGCGGCCCGGGGCCGATGCCGGGCAGCCCCGGCGCTGGGGAAAAGGAAAAGCCCTATGGCATTGCCATGGCGAGAGCTGTGGGGGCGGCTCAGCACCCGGATACCTATTCCGCCTTTGCCATGAATGTAAAGCCTCCGGAATACTCCATTCCGGACGCAGTGTTTCCGGGGCCGACGGAGCAGTATTTCCGGCAGCCGCAGGAGCTGGTGGTAAACCGGCAGGCACAGCGATTTACCACAGAGGAGATCATACACGCCATGGAGGACGGCGCAACGGTGATTGCACTTCAGCCAGACGGCATTGTGTACTCGATTTTTGACGATAACCTCCATGAATATTGGAAGAAGTGCGGCTGGAGCAGCTACAAGTATAAGTACGGCGGGGAATGCGCTCCTTTTGCGGATTTCAAAGAGCAGTGGGAGGTTGCTAAGAGCCGGGGCTACGGCCTATATGATGCGGATACCGTAGAAGAACTGGCGGAGGCCATGGGCATGAATCCCGATGCACTGCGCAAAACTGTAGACGAGTATAATGCCATCTGCGACAGCGGAAGGGATACGCAGTTTTTTAAGGCACCCGAATATCTGATCCCTCTGCGCGGATCTCATTACTATGCCATTGCGGTATATGGTGTGCTGGGTGCGGCTGAGGGGCCGCTGAAAGCGGATTACCGGTGCCGAATCTTGGATCAAAACGGCGCTGTGATTCCGGGGCTTTATGGAGCAGGCGGAATCATCAGCAGCCTCAACGGCAGGGTATATACGCATATGTGTGCTGGCAGCCGATCCATGTTCGGGCTGGTCAGCGGACAGATCTGCGGGGAGGAGATTTCCGATTATCTGAATCGATAATGAAAAGCAAAACGGAGCAGCTGACAACCTGTCAGCTGCTCCATAAGCATTTTCGATTTACTTCTTTACTTTTTCCTTCTTGTCCTTATCCACGCCGCGGATGTTTTTGATCACCATGCCGGTGAGGGCGAACAGTGCAATGACGTTGGGGATGACCATCAGGTTGTTGAACATATCGGACAGCTCCCAAACCAGATCGTTGGAGGCCAGCGTGCCAAGGAAGATGAACACCAGCGCAATGACCATGTAAAGCTTGGTGGCCTTGCCCTTGAACATGTACTCTACGTTGACCTTGCCGAACAGATTCCAGCCCAGAATGGTGGAGAATGCGAAGAAGAACAGCGCGATTGCCACAAAGGCGGAGCCCAGCTGGCTGCCCATGACGCTGCCGAAGGCGGTCTGCGCCAGATTTGCCTTGGTGATCGTCTCGGTGACTGCACCGGTATAGCCGTTTGCCAGAATGCCGTCGGGGGTGTAGAGAGTGGAGATGATGACCAGCGCATTGAGGGTCAGTACCACAAAGGTGTCGATGAACACGCCGATCATGGCGACGCAGCCCTGCTCATGGGGATTCTTTACGTCAGCCAGCGCATGTGCGTGAGGGGTAGAGCCCATACCGGCTTCATTGGAGAACAGGCCGCGCTTTGCGCCCTGAGAAATTGCAATTTTAATGGCTGCGCCAACGCCGCCGCCGATGATGGCCTGAGGCTGGAACGCATACTTGAAGATCATGGCGAAGGTGGCGGGGATGTACTTGATCCGCATAACCAGCACCACCAGACCGCCCAGCAGGAACAGAGCCGCCATAATGGGGACAATCTTCTCGGTTACGGAAGCCAGACGGCTGACACCGCCCAGGAAGATGATGGCGCAGATGACTACCAGTACCACGCCGACAACCCATGAGGGGATGCCGAAGGCAGTGTTAAAGGTGGAGCCAATGGAGTTGGACTGCACCATGCAGCCGAAGAAGCCCAGCGCCAGAGTAATGGCAACGGCAAAGAAACCGGCCAGGAAGCGACCGAAGCCGCCGGTGAATGCAGTACGGATGTAGTAGACGGGGCCGCCCTTGATGGAGCCGTCCGTACCCTTCTTGCGGGTCATAATGGCGAGCGTCGCCTCAGAGTAGATGGTCGCCATGCCGAAGAAGGCAATGATCCACATCCAGAAGATCGCACCGGGGCCGCCGGTGAGGATCGCACCGGATGCGCCTACGATGTTGCCGGTACCGACCTGCGCGGCAATGGCGGTAGCCAGCGCCTGAAAGGAGGTCATGCTGTGGGTCTGCTTTTCACCCCGCAGGGAGAGATTGCCAAACACCCGGCGCATGCCCTCACCAAAGTAGCGTACCTGAACGAACTTTGTTTTGATGGAATACCAGAGGCCTACTGCAATCAGCAGAAATACGAGAATGTAGTCTGACAGATAGGCGTTGATGGTTTGTACGATGGATAGTAATGTCATGTCCTTTTTCCTCCTTAGAAATGAAAAAAAGTGACCAAAACGGTCACTCTGAAAAAAGATACAGACAAACAGACACGCCGATATCCCGCAGAGATAGAGGCTGTATGTTCTCTGTCTGTTCGCCTGAGAGATTCAGTTCCAGCGGAACCTTACACCTTCGGCACTCACGTATGTGAGATTTTCCAGAGTGTCCTCGATCTCCAGTCTTCGATGTGAATTCAAGAGACTTCACCGGACGGGGAATATACTAGCATATGAATGAAATCTTGTCAATATGGAATTTAACTTTTTAGCTTGTTTTAAATTTAAAGCTCTAAATCGCGGGAATCATGCATATGCAGGAAACGTTGCCGGTAAAGCCTGTTATTTTTCACAAAACAGGGGCGAATTATTGTGAGCCTGCACGAGGGAATTGTGGAGCGGTATGGTACAATATAGAAAAATACATGCGGTCAGACCGTAAAAACAATGAGGTGTCAACCATGGAACAGAAAGAAACAGCGAAGGTTGCAATTATTACCGGCGGTGGAATGGGCGGTGGTATCGGCTACGGTCTGTCTACGGCCTTTGCAAAGGCGGGCTACAATCTGGTGATTACCGGACGGAACGAGAAGAAGCTGGCGGATGCGAAGGAGGAGCTGGAGCGGCTGTATGGCATTCAGGTTCTGACCTGTCAGGCAGACGGCGGCGTAGAGGAGCAGGTAGCGGGGGTTGTCGCACAGACGGCGGAGACCTTTGGCCGGATTGACGTGCTCATTAACAACGCTCAGGCATCCAAGTCCGGGGTGCTGCTGGTGGATCACAGCAAGGAGGACTTTGACCTTGCCATCAACAGCGGCCTGTATGCTGCATTTTTCTACATGAAGCATACATATCCTTATCTGAAAGCGGCGCAGGGCTCTGTAATCAACTTTGCTTCCGGCGCCGGTATTTCCGGACGGCTGGGGCAAAGCTCCTATGCGGCTGCCAAGGAGGGCATCCGCGGCATGACCCGTGTGGCTGCCAACGAGTGGGGGCCGGACAACATCAACTGCAACGTGGTCTGCCCGCTGGTTATGACGGCGCAGCTCAAGGCATGGCGGGAGGAATACCCGGATCTCTATGAGAAGACCATTGCGGCAGTTCCTATGGGACGCTTTGGCGACCCAGAGAAGGATATCGGACAGGTGTGCCTGTTCCTTGCCAGCCCCGGCGGCAAGTATATTACCGGCGAAACCATCTCCCTCCAGGGCGGCAGCGGAATGCGACCCTGAGAAAAGAGATCAAAACGCGGCGTACTGCATGGCATCGTGCAGTACGCCGCATTTGCTTATTCGGTTTGGTCGCCTACCTTGCGCTCTGTGCAGAAGCTTGCAACGCAGGTGAAGCGCTTGTCGCCCTGAGGCCGCATATTGATGGATTTGCAGCGGTCACAGTAGCTGTAGGCCAATGATGCCTTCAGCGGGAACTGTCCGTTGCCGGTGATATACACATGGCTGTCGGCAGGAACTTCAGGAATGGTTTCCATGGGCAGTTTTTCGATATCATAGTTGTGGGGGCCGTTTACTGCGGGCTTGGTGGGATCATCCGCCTGATATTCAATATAGGTGTGATCGCCTACTGTGCGAACAGAGAACTTGATATCGCCGTTGGGATTCTCCTTACCCATGGGCAGGTAGTAGACTGGGAAGTCCTTGCCGATGGCGGGGATGGAATACATGGCCTGTTCCGGATAGGCCGCGCAGGCCATTGCGCCGATGACCGCCTCGTTGCCAACGCCGGTGATCACATGCATGGCGCCCTTCTTCACCTTGCCGCTGGCATAGATGACGGCGTTGCGGAGATAGGTGGCGTTCCAGTGATCGTTCCCATGGGGAGGGCCACCGGGACCACCGGGCGCACCGCCGGGACCGCCGGGACCGCCAGCTGCGGGCTTGTCGCCGCCGGGCGCAGGCTTATCGCCGCCCTTGGGCGCACCGCCGGGGCCACCGGGGCCGCCACCGGGCCCGCCCATCTGCATGGGAATATCCACTGCGCCGACGATCTTTCCGAAGCGCTCAATGTTCAGGCTGACCTTGAGCTGTGCCTTTTTGGTGTAGGTATTGTCGTCGTCCATGGTTTTGTAGGGCAGGGGGAACGGAACGGAGTTCTGCACCAGCTGCACGGGCGTATAGTCCGTGTGCAGGGGGCCGCCGTCCTGAAGCCAAAGGCCGGTGCCGGATTCCGGCGGATCCAGCGTGGGCTTGGCAGCGGCGCCGCCGGGAGGGGGACCGCCGGGGCCTGTCTGTGGATTCACCAGCTGCTCATACTTGCTGTGCGCCTGATTGCCGTCGTCAAAGGAGCCGCCCAGATCGGGGCAGACCTGCTCATGGAGATATTTCCACTCGCCGTCCTCAAAGATGAAGTCGGAGCCATAGCGCTCCCACAGGGTCATGCAGCGGCATTTCAGGTTGGCGTTCAGGGTGGAGAACAGCACGCCGGGAGTCAGGAACGAGGCACGTGCGGTGCCGCCGTCATCTGCAACCTCTACGATATCGGTGGCGAGGGTGTGCATGGCAAGTTCCCGGCAGGCGCGGGCATCAAAGTGACCGATCTCCGGCAGAATGTTCAGCATTTGCTGATAGTTCCGCTGACCGCCGCAGTTGTAGGTGGTGACGTTGTTGTAATACACGCTGTCATAGCCGCGCATTCTGCCGAAGGAATGCGCCCAGGAGGTATCGTCGCTGTGGGACCAGACCTGTCCCCATTCCTCATCACCGAAGGATTTTGCATGGAGGAACGCATGGCGGGCATGGAGTGTTTCCGCTGCCTGCGCACCCTCTGCGTTATGAATGCGCTGCTCCAGACTCAAATAGCTTTTTCTCATGGTATCGCCTCCTTATGCGTCGTAGTTGGGATGTCCCTCAGGGCCATAGCTGATCTCGTCGGTAAACGTCTCATAGGAGCCGTTCAGAGGCGGGTAGTTATCGCACCAGGTATAGGAGGGATCATGAGCCAGCATGGGAATGGTGGGCGTGCCGAAGTCGATCTCGTCCCGCCCGGTGCCACGGATGTAGATGGACTGGATCTCTCCCACGGAGTGACCGGTCTTATTGATGAAGTCGTTGGAGAAGATGATATGCCAGATCTTCCAGCCGCTTGGCTCTTTGATGAAGTCGGCGCAGATTTTCTGGCAGTTCCATGTGCAGTCGGCCTCGCCGTTTGCCAGCGGGTAGCAGTCGGTGCCAATGGAGTACCAGGTGCCCTGTGCGGTCTTGCCGTCCTCTGCCAGCGTTACATTGGGGGTGGACAGGGGGTGGAACAGGAAGCGCCCATAGCCGGAGGGGGCGTCGGGCTTGCCGATCTCGGTAAGCTCCTGACGAACCCGGCTTTCATATTCCGTGACATAGTACCGGCGAATTTCGTCCATGCCCACATAGTAGCCCCAGTTCTTGCCGAAGGATGCGGTGGCTTGATGTTCGGGAAGCTGGACCCACAGGTCTTGAAGCTCCTGCTCGTGCTGCGCCTGTGCCTCATAGATGGTGCGGCGGCTCATCAGATCCTTGATGGTTTCAATGTCCCAGACCCGGAGGATTCGTTCCTCGTTGGAACGGGTAACGGTTTTCTTCTTTGCCATGGTTCTCCTCCTTATATTCCGTAGCTGAAGGTATCAGCAAAGGTGGTATAGGGCTTAGGCAGAGGCGGATAGACGGTGGCGGTGCGGATGCCGGAATAGGCCTCGTGGAGCGTGACCTTTGTGCCGGGCTGGGGCGGGGTCAGACCACGGAGCGCTTCAAATTCCGCAAGGTCGGGGAACTCCGGAACATCAGGCTTGCCCCACTGGCTGCCCGCCTGGGCGTTGATGTCCTCCAGATACTGCATATGGAGGATCTTCCACATGTCGTTTTCATAGACAAAGTCCATGCAGATGGTGCCATAGATCCAGTTGGAGACGGGGCCGCGGGTGTCCACGGTGGTGTTGTAGCCAAAGATGCAGCAGAATGCTTTGGCGGATTCGCCGTCCTCTGCCACTTCGATCACATAGTTGCTGATGGATTTCAGCTCCAGAAGGCCAACGCCGAAGATCTCCTCATCGGTTTTGCCCTCGAATTTTTCGGGAAATTTTGCTTTCAGGCACTGGGCGACCTTGGCGGTATAGCCGGGAAACCAGCCGAAATAGTCCCGCACCTGCGCCTGACCGACGTACCAGCCGTCGTTGACACCGTAGCAGATATCCTCCCGGTTGGACCAGAGATCATCTACAATGGCTGCTTCCTTTTTCAGCAGCAGGTAGTGCATGAACTTGCCCATCTGATTCTTAACGTCCCGCCGGTCCTCCCAGCGTTCCACCAGATGCTCGACTTGCAGATTTGTCATAGGGTACCTCCTTCTATCGCTGGGGGCAGGCGGCTGCCTGCCCCCGATGTTGATTTACTGGTTGCTGAGATAGCGGTCGTATGCCTGCTGCATGGCGTCCAGAGCCTCCTGCAGCCGCATGCCCTCAATGTCGGTGACATAGGAGGCATAGCTCTCCGGAGTCAGCTCCACGGCACCGGTGACGAATTTCAGCGCCATCTCGCCCACATGGGTGTTGATATCACCCATGGCGGTGGTAACGGTGTCCGCCTCGTCGGCGGTCAGCTTTGCACCGCCGGGGAAGTCTGCGGTGACCACGGTGCTGGGATCTTCGGCAGTGATAATCCACTTGGTGTAGGCCTCCAGCTGGAGATCGGTGAACTCCAGATCATACTTGTGAAGGTCATAGATAAAGCCGCCGCTGGTGCATAGATAAACGCCGTTTGACATTTTCAGAGAGGGAAGACCCAGGTCGTTGTTGACGATGATACCGCCCAGAACGGGATCGCCGTTTTCGTCGTATTCAAAGGTTTCGCCCTCATAGCCATAGTTGATGAACTGGGTGAGTGCGGGGTCATACCACATGTCACACCAGGACAGCGCCAGCGCGATATCGTCGCATTGCTCGGAAACGGAGAAGCCGCCGGTACCGGCTACGGTAAACTGCTTTTCCATATAGCCGGAACGCTGCGCGTCAATACCGGGGTCACCCATCAGCGCCAGCTGAGCGCTGGGGTTCACGGAGGTCAGCAGCTCCTGATAGGTCTTGATGTAAGAAAG
>CAJKSU010000077.1 GCA_905202605.1 uncultured Eubacteriales bacterium | reverse complement strand
TACTTCACCTGGATTGCGAGTACAAAACCAAAGGCGTATGTTCCAGAAAAATCAACTTTTCCGTAGAGGACGGGAAGGTGTGTAAGGTGGCTTTTGACGGCGGCTGTAACGGCAATGGAAAGGGCGTTGCGGCGCTGGTGGAGGGCATGGACGTGGACGAGGCGATTCACCGGATGGAAGGCATCAAGTGTGGTATGAAAAATACCTCCTGTCCTGATCAGCTGGCGCAGGCACTTCGTCAGGCCAAGGAAAACGCATAACCGCAAGGCATAACAAAAACCGACTGCATTCCACAAAACAGAATGCAGCCGGTTTTTCTATCCGATTTCAGGCAACGGCTCAGCGGAAATAGGATTGTCACGCACAATGTCCATAAAGGCCTGCATGGGGCCGCCCACGAACTTGTCCCGGTGCCATGTCAGTGCCATTTCCCGCTGAAAATCAATACCGGTGACATTTAGCTCTGCAACCTCGCCGCGGCTCAGGGAAGGGCGAGCCAGCTGATAGGGGAGAATGGCAACGCCCTCCTGATGCTTGGCGGCTTCCAGCAGCACAAGAGAACTGGCGGATTCCCATTGGGGGGTCAGGCTCAGCCCAAGAGCCTGCATTTCCTGTTGAAACTGATCCCGGACGCCTGCACCCTTTTCCCGCAGCAGCAGCGGTGCCTCCGACAGCTCTTGCGCAGTGATGAACGGTTTTTGCTGAAGGGGATCGTCTAGCGCTGTCACCGCCACCAGCCGATCCCGTGCGACAACCTCCTGCCGGAGATCCGGCTCATCCTGAATTCGTTCCATAATTGCAAGGTCGATGGATGCATTCCGCAGGCGACGCTTTAGCTCGCTGCCCTTCCAGACGTGGATGTGAACCTGAATGGCAGGGAAGCTTGCACGAAACGCGCTGAGCCACGGATGCACCAGCATGCCTGCGGTAAAAAACAGGCCAAGCTCCAGCGTCTGAGGCATATTGCCGCTTTGCAGGGTGGATTCCATTTCGTCAAACATGCCTAGAATTTTTTCCGCATAGAGAAAGAGCTTGGTTCCGGCGGGGGTGGGGTAGAGCTTCCGGGAAAGCCGCTCAAACAGCGGCGTACCGTAATGCTCCTCCAGCTCCCGAATGGCCTGACTGACGGAGGGCTGGGTCATATAGAGCTTCTTCGCCGCCGCAGTCATGCTGCGGTCAATGTAGACTGCCATAAAGATTTTCAGGTGCCGTGTGGTCATACAGTTCCTCCAATCCCGGCCTCGGAGAAGCCCCGCAGAAAGACCTTTTTATCATAGTTATAGAACCGAAGGCTGGTGCTGCCGCAGGTGAAGCTTGTATAAGAATAGAGAAACCGGTGCTTCTGCCGGAACTGTCCAAGGGCGGAGTAGGGAACCCGCAGCAGCACATCCCCAAGGCTCCCGTCGGTTTTTGCGGAAAACAGGATCAGCTGGGACTGGGTGAACGCGGCCCCCATGAGATTCTGAAAGCTCGTTCCGTTCAGTGTACCCACGGCGGTGGCATAGGAAAAAAGCTCCCGTGCGTCCAATTGGCCCCGATCCCGGAGCTGACTTTTTACCTGAGATAAGCGCATACCAATCACTCTCCTAATGAAATGATTATACCACAGACTGCCCTGCGTTGCAATTACGACGAAAACTATCCGCAATGTAGAAATTGAGCATCCAAAAGCATAGATATCCAGTATTTTTTATAAAAATAGGAAAGCCTGTTGACAAAGTAGGTTTAGGGAAGTATAATACGGACAACGATTCCAAAAGAAAGGGGAAAGCAATCATGATCGTTGGCCGCAGAAACATGATGAACATGTTCGAGATGTGCATGGGCTCCATGTGCATGTGCGGTTGCGCCAATTTTCATAAAATGCTTTCTCGCTAAGAATATACCGGCGCAGCCGGATCAGGCAATGATTGCGGGAAGCAAGGGCTTCCTGCTTTTTTTCTGACTGGAGGAATCAACATGAGATATGTATTAGGTCTGGTGCGGCGCAGCCGCTGGAACGGACGAATGTGCCGTTTCCTGTATATCGAAGCCAAACAAACCTATCACATGATCGCAAAGGAGTAATTTACCATGAAAAAACAGAAATTCGTATCTCTGCTGCTGGCAGTGTCCTGCGTACTGGGGCTGACCGCCTGCGGCAGCAAGGACAACAGCTCCGCTGCTGCTTCCACCGCAGCATCCACTGCGGCTTCCACGCAGGAGGCACAGACCGAGGCTAAGACCACCGGCACCCTGCAGATCGCAATTCCCAATGACACCACCAACGAGGCGCGCGCACTGCTGCTGCTTCAGGATCTGGGCTACATCAAGCTCAAGGATGGCGCCGGTATCACCGCTACCAAGGCTGACGTTGCAGAGAATCCTCTGGGCATTGAGTTCGTAGAGGCTGAGGCCGCTCAGCTGCCCAATGTTCTGCAGGATGTGGACTATGCGGTCATCAACTCCAACTACGCCATCGCCGCCGACATGGATCCCATGACGCAGGCACTGAAGATGGAAGGCTCCTCCTCCGCTTATGCCAACATTGTGGCAGTGAAGGAGGGCAACGAGGAGACTGATAAGACCAAGGCTCTGGTTGCCGCTCTGGAGAGCCAGAAGGTTGCTGATTACATCACCGAGACGTATAAGGGCAGCGTTGTAAGCACTGTGGACAACCCCGGTGACGGCTTCGACAGCACCGTGGACTATGACGCACTCAAGGGTCAGACCATTTCCGTCGCAGCTTCTCCGGCACCCCATGCCGAGATCCTGAAGATCGCGCAGGAAATCCTTGCAGAGAAGGACATCACTCTGGACATTCAGGAGTATCAGGATTACGTGATCACCAACAACGTAGTAGAGCAGGGCGAGTGCGATGCAAACTACTTCCAGCATCAGCCCTATCTGGATGACTTCAACAGCGAGAACGGTACCCATTTGGTTTCTGTTGCTTCCATCCATGTAGAACCCATGGGGCTGTACGGCGGCAAGCAGACGACTCTGGATGCGCTGGAGCAGTAAATAAACAAAAAACGCCGGCCTTCATACGCCGGCGTTTTTGTGCTGAAAAAGGAGGTCACGAAATGATTGAGATCAAACATCTTTCCAAGTCCTTTGAAACATCAGCGGGTGCTGTGGAGGCGCTGAAGGACATCAATCTGACCATTGAAGACGGCGATATTTACGGCATCATCGGTATGAGCGGCGCCGGTAAGAGTACACTGGTGCGCTGTATCAATATGCTGGAGCGGCCCACCGAGGGCTCCGTCATCACCGGCGGGAAGGACATGGGTGCGTTAAATGCCCACGAGCTGCGGGAGGCGCGGCGGGATATCACAATGATTTTCCAGGGCTTTAATCTGCTGATGCAGCGGAACTGTCTCCGGAATATCTGCTTCCCACTGGAGCTTTCCGGCATGAAAAAGGCCGAGGCCAGGAAAAAGGCCATGGAACTGCTGAAGCTGGTGGGTCTGCCGGACAAGGCCAAGAACTACCCGGCGCAGCTTTCCGGCGGTCAGCAGCAGCGCATTGCTATTGCCCGCGCTCTGGCGACCAACCCCAAGGTGCTTCTGTGCGACGAGGCAACTTCCGCACTGGATCCCAGCACCACCCATTCCATTCTCCAGCTCATTCGGGATATCAATAAAAAGCTGGGCATTACCTGCATTATCATCACCCACCAGATGAGCGTGGTGGAGGAGATCTGCAACCATGTAGCCATTCTCGACGGCGGTCAGGTGGCGGAGGAGGGAGCCGTAGGAACGGTGTTCTCCTGCCCCAAGTCTCAGGCCGCACGGCGGCTGGTGTTCCCTCAGGGGGAGGACGAGCTGGTTTCCAACCCCGGCACCGAGGCGCGAATCCGCGTGATCTTCAACGGCGCAAAGGCTGCCGGTACGCCGCTGATCGCCACTATGGCAAGCGAAAAGCACATCCTTGTGAACATCCTGTCCGCCAGCACCCGCGCCATCGAGGATCGGGCCTACGGCAGCATGCTGCTGGGCGTTCCCGGCGGGCCTGAGGTGGTCAAGGAGACAATCGCATATCTCAGCAGCGTTCCGGATGTGCTGGTAGAGGAGGTTTAAGGTATGTTTGACAATCTGTTTTCTGCGGATTCCGTGCAGCTGGCATGGGAGGTCATTCAGGCGGAGATCCCCTTTGCCATTTGGGAAACCTTTTACGTGACCGTGGTATCCACGGCGCTGGCTGTAGTCATCGGTCTGCCGCTGGGTGTTCTGCTGGTGGCGGGGGATAAGAACGGCGTTCTGCCGCTGCCCCGGTGGCTGATGCAGGTGCTCAATGTGATCATCAACCTGCTGCGCTCGGTTCCGTTCCTGATTTTGATGATCATGGTGTTCCCGCTGTCCCGGCTGATCGTGGGTACTACCGTCGGCACCGTAGCCACCATCGTTCCGCTGGTGGTAGCGGCGTTCCCCTTTGTGGCCCGTCTGGCGGAGACGAGTTTGCGGGAGGTCAGCCCCAATATCATTGAGGCGGCGCAGTCCATGGGCGCGTCTCCCTTCCAGATCATCGTTAAGGTGATGATCCCGGAGAGCGTTCCTTCGCTGATCTCAAACCTCACCACCGCCATTACCACCATTCTCGGCTACTCCGCCATGAGCGGCATCATCGGCGGCGGCGGCCTTGGTAAGATCGCCATCAACTACGGCTATTATCGGTATAAGTATCTGGTGATGCTGGTGGCAGTCATTCTGCTGATCATTCTGGTGCAGATCTTCCAGACGGTGGGTACCCGGCTGACAGTAAAGCTGGATCGGCGGCTCAAGCGGTAAGGGAATACCGGGTTTCAGTGATATGTTACATTCCCACGTCAGCGGTTATGCCGGCGTGGGAATTTTTCGAACAAAAGAGAATATTGAAGGACGAGGGCTGTGAACCCTCGTCCTTTTTGCGTAGGAAGATGATTTATGCGAGAAATACCAGCGATCCGCCGGAGGGGAGCGTTTTCCCTTCGCCCGTACCGCGAACGGTGACAGTCACGCCAGCGGCGGCGTCCAGACCATCTTCACCGCCCACCAGCGTCACCTCGGAATCCTTGGTGGCGGTAAAGGTGCTGCCCTCGGTGAGCCGAAGCTGAGGGAAGCCGGTGATCCCGCCGGTAATGGAGGTATCCACCAGATTCAGGCAGGTTTTGCGCTCCGGATCCTGACAATGGAAATCGCCCAGCACCTCCATGGACTCCATGCACAGCTGCACGCCGTAATCGTCCTCGGCATGGCTGCGGGTCTGATAGTAGAAGGTGTCGTCGGTGAGCATGGATTCCAAAATCACGCCGTCCTCAGAGATGATGCGGCAGTTCTTGAGATAGATATCCACGTTGGTGGACTTGCAGCGGAACATGGGGCCTTTGGAGGTGAGGTCGGTATTCGCCATGCGGATGGTGCCGATATCCTCCGGATCGTGCATGCCGCCGTGGATCAGGAAACCGTAGCCCTTGCAGGTGCCGGTAACGTCCTGTAGCTGCACCGAGGAATTGCCGTCCTGAATGCCGAATATATTGCCGGAGGACATGGTGCAGCGGTTGAGCACCACATGGCAGCCGTTGTCCGAATAGATGCAGTAGCCGTTGCCGCCCATATCAACGGAGGAATCGTTGGCTTCCAGATAGCAATAGCCGCCGGAGGAGTCGGTAGACAGCGTCGCCCAGGCCTCGCCATAGATTCTGCAGCGATAGAAATAGCTCTCGGAATTGTCCATGGAGAGGTGGGTACGGCAGTTGCCGCCCAGCCCCAGCGGGGCAGGAGGCTCCATCATGCCGGGGCCGATCACAGGAACATAGCCCTCCGGCAGGGGGCCGCCATAGGTTGCAAGCTCGGAATCAAAGACCTTGAGGGTAGCGCCGGAGGTGGCGATGGTGGCGGCGCGGGTAGCGCCGTGGGTGATGAGCTTTGCGTTCCGGATGTCCACCTTTGCGTCGGATTCCGCCAGGACTGCCGCACCCTTGCAGGTAAAGTCGCTGCATCCGCAGCCGCTCAGGGCAATGTCAGGTTCCAACAGGACGGTGGTGCCGCCCTCGACCACCACGGCGTTCAGCTCCGGGGTGTCGCTGCTGAGACGGAACGAGAGCACGTCGCCCTGCTCGGTGACGCTACCGGAATAGACTGCCTTGCCGGAGCGCTGGGCATTGACGGCTCCATCGGTGAGCCAGAGTGCCGCCTCCTGCTGTTCGGGGTGGGCGAAGGGGGGACGGTTATTTTTTGCCAGCGGATTTCGTCCGCAGATGAATTTTGTCGCTTCATTGAGATTTGCCATTGGTATTTGCTCCTTCCTTTCGATACTAATGGTATGGTAGCAGAACATTTTTCCCCCGTCAATCCTTCGGATACAAAATTGATAAGCTGAGTCGAAAAATGATAAGATCCATTCCGATTTGTAAACGTTGCCCGTGAAAACAGAATTGTTGCGGCATAGCATTATCTAGTATAATGCAGCTATGAATGAAACGAAGGAGGCAATCCCATGAAACTGAAAAGAATGGCGGCGCTGCTGCTGGGTGCGGCTATGGTTGTCGGGCTTGCGGGCTGCGGCGATGTGGCATCGGAGAGTACGCCCGCCGGCGCACCCACTGAAGCGGTTGCTGCACCGGAGACGGCTGCTCCGACTGTCACGGAATCGGCGGCGGAGCAGGCAGAGGAGACATCCGAACTGGCAGCGTCCTCTGCGCCGGAGGAACAGCATGTGGATTATAATGCGCTGGTTCAGGGGTATGACGTGGATTTTGATGCGCTGAGCTTTGATAGTGGGGCATGGAGCTATGATGCAGACAACAACGTCTATTTACAGATCGGCGGCCGCTATTGCGCTCAGCCAGCGGCAGAGGACTAAGAAGCTCTTGCGGTGGTGGTGCCGGAGGATTATCGCACTGGCACAGACAACGGCGACGGAACCTATACCTGCACCGTAAACCCGAAGGGTACAGTAAATGGCTTTACCGCCGAGACTGCGCCAATGATGCTGCCGGTCAATACAGCAGGCTATTCGGCGCAGGCGTCTGCCACTACGTACAGCTATAGCGCCGTATCGGCCTATCTGGATGCGGGCTATGTCTATGTCTATTCCGGATGCCGGGGCAGAAGCAACGGCTATACCGATGACGGAACGCTGGATTATGCGGGCGGTGCGCCTTGGGGCGTAACGGATCTCAAGGCGGCGGTGCGCTATCTGCGGCTCAACGGGGATGTGATTCCCGGCAACCCGGAGCGGATCTTTGCCTTTGGTCACAGCGGCGGCGGCGCTCAGAGCGCCGTACTGGGCGCCAGCGGAGACAGCAGCCTGTACTTTGACTATCTCGCGTCCATCGGTGCTGCCATGTATGACGCGGAGGGAAATTATATCAGTGACGCCATTTGCGGCGCCATGTGCTGGTGCCCCATTACGTCTCTCGACTATGCCGACGAGGCCTATGAGTGGAACATGGGGCAGTATATGGACTCCGGCACCCGTGCCGACGGAACATGGACGAAGGCGCTTTCCGAGGATCTTGCGGCCTGCTATGGAGACTATCTGAATGGTCTTGACCTGCGGGACGAGGAGGGGGACGCTCTGACACTGGAGCAGTCGGAGAATGGCATTTACACTTCCGGCAGCTACTATGACTATGTGCTGGGGCAGATTGAAACGTCCCTGAATAACTTCCTTGAGGATACCGAGTTCCCTTATACCCCCAGCAATTCCATGATGGCGGACGGCGGCTTTGGCCCCCCGGATGGGGGTGCGGGCGGCCCTCCCGATGACGGTGGCCCCATGCCCTGGCTGTCCGGGGACACCGAGACGGAAAGCGTTACCTATGAAACCCCGGAGGACTATATCGCGTCCCTGAACGAAAGCGAAACTTGGGTGGAATACGATGCCGAAACCGGCACGGCTCACGTCACCAGCATTGCGGCCTTTGCCCGGCAGCAGAAGAACGCTACGAAGAATGTCGGTGCATTTGACGATCTGGATCGGGGACAGGCGGAGAACTATGTGTTCGGTGACAGCCAGAATGACGCCCTCCACTTTGACGCCGCCATGGCGGAGCTTCTGGAGCGGAATCAGGAGAAATACAGCCAGTATTCCGACTTTGATCCCCAGTACGTGACGGATTATCAGGAATATAAGGATTCTGTGGACGACTGGGGCAGCGACAGCCTGACCCGGCAGAATATGTACAATCCCATGTACTTCCTGTCGGATTACTATGACGGCTGCAGCACGTCCCGTGTGGCGTCTCATTGGAGAATTCACACCGGTATTACCCAAGGGGATACCGCGCTGACCGTGGAGATGAATCTCGCACTGGCGCTTCAGCAGAATGACAGCGTAAATGACGTGGAGTTCCAGACCGTATGGGGGCAGGGACACACCATGGCGGAACGCACCGGCTCCGGAGAAACGAATTTCATCGCATGGGTCGCCGAGTGCCTGAACGGATAAGAAAAAATACCCTGCTGCGGAATCCCGCGGCGGGGTATTTCCGTTACTTGACCGAAACGGGTTTGCGTCATATAATAGTGTCTGCAAATATGGAATTATGCGCCTATGGCGCGGAAATATGGAGGTAATGAATATGCTGCTTACTTGCCCGGAGTGTCAGAATCAGGTGTCCGATCAGGCCGAGGCCTGCCCCAAGTGCGGATATCCGGTAAAGAAAATGATGGAGCGGATGCGAATCTTTGTATTTGACCATGAAAGCATGACTGGGAAAACACCGGCGGACGATGCCGCCATTGAGGTAGCAGAGGACTTTTACGGAGAACTGCTGGCCTCCGGTGACGGACGTGTGTGGAACTCCGGCGGTCAGGTGGTTGCGGAATTCCGCTATAAATAAGAGGGAGACTACATGACAGATTTGATCAATCGGATCCTGCCCAAGGTGCAAAAGCCCGCCCGCTATACCGGCGGCGAGTATAACGAGATCATCAAGGACAAATCTCAGGTGGAGCTGCGGGTGGCGTTCTGTTTTCCGGATACCTATGAGATCGGCATGTCCAACGTGGGCATGCGGATCCTCTATGGCATCATGAACAATATGAAGGGGGTGTGGTGTGAGCGCGCCTTTGCCCCCTGGGGAGACATGGAGGAGGAGATGCGGAAGCATCACCTGCCCCTTTGGACGCTGGAAAGCCATGACCCGCTGGAGGAATTTGACGTGATCGCCTTTTCTCTGGGCTATGAAATGGCATACTCCAATGTTCTCAATATGCTGGAGCTGGGCAATATTCCGCTGAAATCCTGTGACCGGGGCGACAGCCTCAAGCATTTGGTGATTGCGGGCGGCACCAGCGTCTATAACCCGGAGCCAATGGCGGATTTTCTGGATATCTGCATCGAGGGCGAAGGGGAGGACGTGGACGTGGAGCTGCTGGAATGCTACCGCAGCGCCAAGCGCCGGGGGCTGAGCCGCCATGCATTTCTGCTGGAGGCGGTAAAGATTCCCGGCATCTACGTGCCATCGCTGTACCGGCATACCTACAATGATGACGGCACCATTCGGGAGATCATCCCTCTGGAGGACGCACCGAAAACCGTCACCAAGCGGATCGTGCAGGACATGGATGCGGCCTATTATCCCACGGAAACCATTGTGCCCTCTACCCAGATCGTCCATGACCGGACGGTGCTGGAGCTGTTCCGGGGCTGTATCCGGGGCTGCCGGTTCTGTCAGGCGGGGTTCTGCTATCGTCCGGTGCGGCCCAAAAGCCCGGAGCGGCTTTATGAGCTCGCGGTAAAGAGTCTGGAGAATTCCGGCTATGATGAAATGACCCTGTCCAGCCTTTCCACCTCCGACTATAAAAAGCTGGGGGAATTTGCGGATCAAATGCTGGATTACTGCATTCCGCGGGGCATCAATCTGAGTCTGCCGTCCCTGCGGGCGGACAATTTCTCCGTGGAGCTGATGCAGAAGGTGCAGAAGGTGCGGAAAAGCGGCCTGACCTTTGCCCCGGAGGCGGGAACCCAGCGGCTCCGGGACGCCATCAATAAGAACGTCACCGAGGAGGATATTCTCCGCTCCTGCTCCACGGCCTTTGCCGGTGGATGGAGCAAGGTGAAGCTCTATTTTATGCTGGGTCTGCCGACGGAGACGGATGAGGACGTATTGGGAATCGCCGATCTTGCCCATAAGGTGGTGACGGCATGGCGGGAGAATACGCCCAATCCCAAGCGCCCGGTGACCATCACCATTTCCACCTCGTTCTTTGTGCCGAAAAACGGCACGCCCTTCCAGTGGGAGGCGCAGATCACCCCGGAGGAATACCTGCGGCGGTGCGCCCTGCTGAAATCCCACCTCAAGGGACGGAGCTTCCAGTATAACTATCATCCCTCCGACCTCAGCATGCTGGAGGCGGCGCTGTGCCGGGGCGACCGAAAGCTCTGCGACGTACTGCTCCGCGCCCATGAGCTGGGCTGCAAAATGGACGGCTGGACGGACTATTTCTCCATGGAGAAATGGCTCCAGGCCTTTACGGATTGTGGCGTGGATCCCAAGTGGTACGCCCAGCGGGAGTGGGGGGAGAATGAAGTCTTCCCATGGGAGACGATCTCCATCGGCATTCCCAAGAAGTTCTTCTGGAAGGAGCGTCAGGCGGCCTACCGTTCGGAGATCACCCCGGACTGCCGCAAGCAGTGTACCGGCTGCGGGGCAAACCGACTGTATACAGGAGGGATGTGCGATGAATAGACTGCTGTTTGAAAAGACCGGAAAGGCCATCTATATCTCCCATCTGGATACCATGGCCATGTTCCCTCGGGTATTTCTGCGGGCGGGGCTGCATATCAAGTTCACTCAGGGCATGAGCCCCCATGCCTATGTCTCCGTGGCGCTGCCCCTGAGCGTGGGCATGGCAAGCCACTGCGAAATTCTCGACTTTACGCTGGAGGAGGAGAACGTGCCGCTGGAATCCCTGCCGGATCGGCTCAATCCCTATTTCCCTGCAGGCATTCGGGTGCTGTCCGCCTATGACAGCGATCGGAAGATCAAGGAGCTTCGGAACCTCCAGTGCAATGTCCGGTTGGAATATGACAACGGCGCGGGGGAGGACGTGCGGGACACGCTGAAAGCGCTGTTCGGGAAAAGCGAGATTCTGGTGGAGAAGCGCTCGAAAAAGGGCATGACCGAGGTGGACATCAAGCCGATGATCTCCACCATGGGCGTCAGCCGGATTTCGGAGCAGGAGCTGGAGCTGCGGGGGATCATCGCGGCACAGAACCCGTCCCTGAATCCCCAGCTGCTGGTGAACGCCATCAGCCGTTACGCCCCGGAATGTACCCCGGATTTCTCCTATGCCACCCGCATGGAGGTCTATGACGAGGAGGGGCGGATTTTCCGCTAATTTTGGCCTGACGAAAAAAGAATGAAAATAACGCGAAAAAAATAAAAATCGTGCTTGACAATCCCGGATTCCTGTAGTATTATATTGGAGCGCTCAGGAGAGCGGCTCAAAATCCGGGTGTGGCGAAGTTTGGTATCGCGCTTGAATGGGGTTCAAGAGGCCCCGAGTTCGAATCTCGGCACTCGGACCATATTAACGAAACGGTATAGATGCGTCTGGCGAAAAGTCAGGCGCATCAACCGTTT
>CAJKSU010000076.1 GCA_905202605.1 uncultured Eubacteriales bacterium | reverse complement strand
ACCTCCATGCTGGATACGGACGGCATTGCGGCGTTGATCGCCGATGCGGTCAGCATGGTAGAGCGGAAAAAGTAAATAAACGTAAAAGGCCGCCGGATGGCGGCCTTTTTTCTGGGATTTGGAGGATTTTGACTGGGCTTTTTCATGGATTTATGATATTTTATAAGGAGCGGAGAACCGCCGCAAATCTTTTGCAGCAAGGAGAAAAACATGGTAGTTTTGTTTGATCTGGACGGCACTTTGACCGATTCCGGTGAAGGAATTACAAAATGCGCTCAGTTGGCTCTGGACCATTTTGGCATTCATATAGAGGATCGCACCCAGCTTCGGTGCTTTGTGGGGCCGCCCCTGCGGGAGAGCTTCCCGAAATTCGGCGTGCCGGAGAATCGGGTAGAGGAGGCCATTGCGGTGTTCAGAAGCCGCTATCTGACGGTGGGGAAATTTGAGAATGTACCCTATTCAGGAATCGCAGAGCTGCTGGGACGGCTGAAGGCGCATGGACATCGACTGTATGTGGCTACCTCCAAGCCGGAATCTACGGCGGTGGAGATTCTGGATAAATTTGAGCTCAGCCCGTATTTTACCCGGATCTGCGGGGCATCCATGGACAGCGGACGGGACAGCAAGGAGGCGGTGATTGCCTATCTTCTGGAGTTGGAGGGGTGCAGAGAAAAAACTGTGATGGTGGGCGATACGGCTTTTGATGTGATCGGAGCTGCTGCTCATCAGATTCCCACCATCGGCGTCAGTTGGGGCTATGGAGACGTGGGGGCAATGCTGGAGGCTGGAGCAGTTGCCATTGCACATTCCACAGAGGAACTGGAAGCATTGCTGACACAGGAAATGCTGCATAGTACAACGAAAATTTCCTGAATGGAAAAATGCCAATCATGGAGTTTGCATTGACTTTACATGGAGCAGAACATATAATAATGTCTGTAGAATCAGGCCGCCATGCGGCGGGTTTGATGGAAGGAATCCCATCAAAAATCAAGAAGTAGGAATGATGATATGAAGTTATTTGGCGATCAGCCCCACCGGAACGGTGACCATGACAGAAGAGACCGTAAGAGTCGCTGGAAAAAGAATCAGGACGAGGACGTAGAGATTCAGGAGGAATATCTGGAAGACGAGGATGCCGAGGCGGTGCAGGACAGCGATTATGACTCGGACGAGTACGAGTCGGAGGATGACAACGAGTACGATTATGACGGCGACTATGACGAGGACGCCGAGGGCGAGTACAACGATGATTATGACGCGGAGGACGAATACGACGATGATTATGACGAGGAGGACGAGGACTACGACGACTACGATGACGAAGAATCAGAGCGTCGGATGTCGCTCCGAAAGAAAATCCTGATTGGCGTGATCGTGTTCCTGGTGGTAGTGCTGGGCGCTGCTGGGCTGTTTGTAAACTACCTGCTGAACCTCATCAACTACCAGTCGGCAAACAGCGACTATTTTGCCACCGTTTCGGCGGCGGAAGCCCTCCCGGAGGAAACCGCGGAGAACTCCTATCTGGAAGCACTGGACGAGGAGGACAAGAAGGACGATCTGGAGGCCACCGCTTCGGAGCTGGAGCAGTGGGACAATCGGATCGAAACGGTTACCTCGGACAGCTCCAGCTATACGATCCCCATTTCTGACGATGTGTACAACATTCTGCTCATTGGGTCGGATACCCGTGCTTCCGGTGAGGTGGGACGCTCCGACGCTATGATTCTGGTGTCCATCAATCAGAAGACGGAGAAGATCTATCTGACCTCCTTCCTGCGGGACTGCTATGTGAGCATCCCCGGCTATGGAAATACCCGGCTGAATCATGCTTTTGCATACGGCGGCCCGGATCTGCTGGAGAAGACACTGGAGCAGAACTTTAAGGTGCATGTAGACCGCTATGTGGCGGTGGACTTTTTCTCGTTTATGGATGTCATCGATACATTGGGCGGCGTATACATCAATGTCAGCGAGGACGAGCAGAAGGTTACCAATAACTACATCTGGTCCATGAATAAGCTCATGGGTGAGGAGTGGAGCAGTGACTACCTCTGGTCCTCCGGCTGGCAGAAGCTCAATGGTAAGCAGGCGCTGTGCTATGCGCGGAACCGCTATACCGGCAACGACTATGAGCGTACCTCCCGGCAGAGAACTATTATCAATCAGATCATTGACGGCGCCATGCAGGCATCTCCTGCCACACTGGTGGATCTGGCGCAGGTGATCCTGCCTCAGGTGACCACAGATATGACAAAGTCGGAGATTCTCTCCTATGCGGCCAATGCGGCTGCGTACCTCAATTATGACGTGCAGCAGCAGCAGGTTCCTGCCGAGGGAACCTATTCCGGTGCGACCATCAGCGGAATGAGCGTCATCAGTCTGGATCTGGATGCGAATATCAAGTACCTTCAGGGAACCATTTATGAGGGAACAGAGTACGAAAGCGCAGACTAATGCCTCGCTACAGAAAGCAGCCGGGATACCGCAGTGTGCAGTATCCCGGCTGCTTTATTCTGACTGCTTGGGTGCGTTTTAAAGGGAGGGAAAGAAAAACGTATCCCTGCACGCCAAACGCACGAAAACGGCGCATCGAAGACGCATGAGCGCGAGAACGTATTTTCATACAGCAAAGCCCCTGCACCCGGAAACGCTCCGAGTGCGGGGGCTGAATTGCGTTTATTCCGGCTTTTCGTCGGTTTGCAGTTCATAGGTGCAGAGGTAGAACAGGAACGAGGTCATCTGGTAACGGCTGATGCGGGTGGAGTAGTTGGCAAACAACTCGGTAAGCTCAGAGTCCTTGGTGGTGATGTTCTCCTGATTCATCCACAGGAAGGCATGTACGGTTTCCTCCGACAGCCGGGGATGATCCGCAATGGCGGTGTTCAGGGTTTCCTCGTCCACACTGGTGTCGATGCCCATGTACTGGGCGAAGCGCAGGGTCAGCAGCGCCGCAGTGCGGTAGTCCACATCATCATCCCACAGGTCGTCAATGTCGCCGTCCAACAGAATGCCGTTCTGCCATGCCCAGCAGACTGCGTCATAATAGATGTTCTCGGAATTGAATTCATCGTCATCGTAATCCTCCGGCAGTGCGCTGGCATCCGTTGCCGGCTTCCCGGCGATGCGGTAGAGAACATCGCAGAATTCACCGACCTCCGCCACATTCCTTCCACCGAAGGTGTCTTCGGAGATGGGGTCTACATAGCCGTTTCGGTACATATAGAGAACGCTGGCCTGACTGGAGATATTCTTGATATCCGTAAAGACCACCGTATCCTCTAACTCACCGGTGCTGGATTTTCCAAACACATGGCCGTAGTAATTGTTGTTCAGGATGCCTGTGGAAAGGGCGAATTTGTTGGAGACATACAGCCGGTAATTATCCAGCGTTTCCTCGCTGACCTCCACGCCGGGGGTGGTGACCGTCAGGGTCTCCGTGGCGGCATCAAACCGGAAGTCCTTTGTGATAAAGGACTGATCAGAGAGAATTGCCATATGGATGCCGTTTGAGAAGATATCTGTTCCCTCCAGCAATCTCGAATCGTATTCTACGCCAAACAGGTTCAGCAGGGTGGGGAGAATGTCTGCGGTGGAGCAGTATTCGTCTACATAGACGTTTTCCCGCAGACCGGGAACATAGCAGATGAAGGAATTGCGGTACCGCTCAAAGGTGGTGTCCAGCTCCTGCCCTGCCAGCTCATCATATTCCTCCTCAGTGAGGCCGTAGGGATAGTGGTCATTGGTGAGGACGATGCAGGTCTTATCGGCAATGCCGGCCTGCTCCAGACGGTCCATCAGGTATTCCAGCGCGTATTCCAGCTCCAGATTGCAGGCAATGTAGGCTTTTACAGTATCAGAATAGGGGAGAGCCTCCACCTTGTCCCGGTTCTTGGCGCTCATGGCATTCTCCCAGTTATACTGATAGTGGCCGCTGAAGGTCATATAGTAGGCGTGGAAGGGTGCGCCGCTGTCAATGTAATCATCCACAGAGGCCTCCATCATCTCCAGATCGGAGGAGGGCCAGTCTACCGTGATGTTCAGGCCGGAATCAGCGGCCTTAAAGGTGTAGCCCATGTTGGAATGGGTGACGTTCCGATTGTAGAAATCACCGATGTAATTGTGGTAAGCCCATGTTTGGTAGCCATCATTTTTCAGCGCGTTGCCCAGACAGAAGGGAAGATAATTGTGGGAGGACACATCAAAGCTGGACTGGGTTTTGGTTCGGGACATATCCGGGTACAGACCCATGTTCATGGTGTACTCACCGTTGGTGGTAACGCTCTGGAAGGTACCGTAGTAGTTGTTGAAGACAATACCGTTATTGCTGAGCTTGTACAGGGTTGGCGTAAGCTCCTCGCTGATGAAATAGGGGCAGAAGGACTCGGCGCAGATGGTAATCAGGTTGTAGTCCTTGAGCATGCCCGTATAGTCATTTTTGCGGGTAGGCATCATGGTATCAAAGAACTGATCCAGACTCTTGAGCATTTCGTCATCAGTGGAATCCGCAAGCTTTTCAAAGTCGATGTCCATTGCGTTATACTCCTGTGCGGAGTATTTCCGACCGGGGGCGGTGCGTCCCATGGAGACGCTGCTCAAAGAGGAGTCCTCCTGACTGACACCCAAGAGCATATAGCGCAGCTCCTGCTCGGTGGTAGCCAGCATACCGACATTTTTGTAGCTGGTATCCGTGGAGGTATTGACATTGGTGAGAATCTCGTAGACGGAGAATGTCTCGCCCTTTTCGGTCAGCAGCATGCCGCCCAGAACCAGACTGACCACGGCAACCACGCCCAAAGAGGAAAGGCTCTGCCTCCAGCCGGCGCGATGCTTGGGGGCGCGGCGGACAACCAACAGGATGATCAGGAGAATCAGCGGGATCAGCAGCAAAAGGATCGGCACGATATTTTGGCCAATGCCGTAGAGAATCTGATTGCCGAAATTCGTGACTACATTCTCACCCATTCCGGCGAGGGAGATGGGCATGAAGTTGCCGAAAATGGCGTGGTATACCAGCTGAACCTCTGCATAGATTACTACGCCGGCGGTTAAGAGCACCGTAAGAACTCGTCCCGGAATCCTCGGCAGCAGCGTACAGAGGAATGTCATAATACCGCCGCTGAGCAGAGAAAACAGGATGGGATAGATAATGCGTCCGTCGATCTCCTTAAAGATGCACAGGTGCAGACAAAGCTCTACATAAATATTTACGAAGCAGAACAGTAGCAGGCTCCTGCGCCATTCACGCCATTTGGCACGGCGCAGCACCGGACCGGTCATGGGCGGCATGTTGAGGTGGTCGAACTCGCCGGCGGCGTCCTTCGCCTTGCGCTTGATAAGCCGGTGCTTTTTCTTTGTTTCTTCCGAGGCTGCCGGTTCCTCCGCAGGAGCATTGGAAACGGTGTCTTTGATGTCAAGACCATCAGGGGAAACAGCAGATGCACTGTCCTGCAGAGTAGAATCCTCCTCGGACGGCGTCACAGTATTGTTTGCCATGATAGACTCCTTTCTTTTGTGTACTTTACGTCTAATTTGTAAAACCTTTGTAAACGTAACGCTTATCATAGCGCATTGCGGCGAAAAATGCAACATATACAGGTAAATGTTCATAATTCTTTTGCAGAAAAATCGGGCAGAGAAACGGAATCTCTGCCCGAAAAAGCGTGTATCAGCGAATCTTGAAGCCCATGTCTTCTAATGCAGCAATGGTGTGGGTCATGGTGGAAAACAAGTCGAAGGAGGCGGAATCATGCGGAGTGTTTTCCTGATACTGCGTATAGCTTCCGGTGGAGGCATCATAGGGTTTTGTAAAAAAGTCCAGATAGATATCGCCATAGTTATCCGGGCAATCCTCGTCCGGAAAATAGATCAGGTGAGAGGGAGATAGGACGTTGCCCTCCTTGATATCCTCGCAGATGGCGTGATACAGTGTGACGGCCTCCTGTGCGGAAAGCTCACTGAAATCGTCGCCGTTTCGTGTGAGGTTCAATCTATTCTCATCATAATAAGAATACACAGAGCCGCTGGAAAAGGTTTTGACGGATGGCTCTGCGATCCAGCCGGCAAACAGGCGGCGTTCCACATTCTCCGGCTGATCCAGCACCGAAAGGGTGGCCTGCACCAGCTCCGGCAGTTCATCCTCGTTAAAGAAATAGGTGCGCTCCATTGTTGTGCCGTCATTCAGACCATAGCTGATGGAGAGCTGAATGCTGTTCTGCGTGATGTCAAACGAGCCGAGCTGATCTATATGTTCCAGCAGCATCTTGTGAATGGCAAGGGCGTCGGCGGGGGAGACCTCCGTAGAATCATAGCCATGCCAGGGAGAGATGGAGAGACTGGCGGACTCCACATGGGAAAGCTCTGGCGTGCGATGGACATAGCCGAAGGCGTCCGCTCTTGCGCCCAGCATTACGGCGGCACAGAGCAGCAGCAGCGCACCGCCGGTAAGCACCGAACGGGAATGGAAGATCCGGAAGGACTTCTGAATGATCATTTCCGCAGCAATCCAGCCAACGGCGATCAGCACCAATAGCAGCAGCAACAAGCCCCAGAAGGGGACAGAACGATCCGGGAAGGCCAGCAGCTGGAGCAGGGCAAAGCCCCCCAAGCCCACTGCCAGCGCGGCAAAGATTTTACTGAGCAGCTTGATGGCAGAGAAGGACAGCATATCACCGGCAGTTTCAGCACGGCGGATTTGATAGAGTACACCGGAAAAGACCAGAAGAAGAATGCCCACGATACCGTAGATCAGAGGGATGGTCAGCTTGAGATGGTTCAGACTGTTGAGCACGTTATCATCAGAAAACAGCTTCACCAGCGGCATCAGCCAGAGCGCCCACTGGGGCGGAGCGATGGTGGCGGAAAAGCCGGGGATGAAACACTCGGAAACCTGACTCAGGCCGATCCAGATTACCAGTGCTGCCACGTGCATCCCAGCGTACAGCAGAAACGCCCCGAATCGCTGGCCTGCCAGAACGCAGGCGAGTACCGCCATGCCGTAAAACAGCAGGAGTAGCAGGCTGCACACCGCAAGCAGGAGAAGGGCGGGCTGCACGACAACGCTGAAGTACAGGCAGATCCCTACTGCCAGCCCATGGCAGAGCAGCATTGGCACCAGAACCATGAGAAGCCCGGTGAGCATGGAGGTAAGATATAGGCAGCTGCGGCGCACAGGCAGGCTCAGATAGAACTGAATTTCCTTTTTTCCATGAAGATGGTGGAACACCAGCATGGCGGCAGTGGGTGCCAGAACGGCAAGCAGCAGCGTTTGCAGGGTAAACGCCCCGGCAAAGTAATCGGCAACATTCTGAACGGATTCACCGTATTCCGAGACATAGTTGTACTGACTTAGAAGCTCGACGGATCTGCTGTGAAGCTCGTGATAGAACGGCAGCACCAGAGAAACGAAGAACAGAAGAAAACTGCCCACCGGAAGGGGCCAGAAGCGGCGCAGCGCGTCTCTGGACAGGCCGGGGTTAAAGCAGGATGTCTTGTACTTCATAGGACATACCTCCCAACTCATAAATAAAGATTTCCTCCAGAGTCAAGGGCAGCGCCTCCGCATAGAGGGGCTGAAAGGTGGAGAGCTTTGCCAGCGCGGCGTCCGGAGCGCTCCGGAGAATGTAGGTTTTCAGCCGTCCGGCGGCGGATTCGTGAAGCACCTTTAAACCGGGCAGCGACTCCGGCGGCGTATCCCCAAAGAGAATCTGGATTTTACAGATATTATCCTGTAGCTCCGAAAGACTGCGGGTCAGAAGCAGCTTGCCGTGGTGGAGCATGCCCACGTGGTCGCACACATCCTCCAGCTCCCGGAGGTTATGGGAGGACAGGAGTACCGTGGTGCCGTATTCAGCAACGTCGCCCATGAGAATGGACATGACCTGACGGCGCATCACGGGATCCAGACCGTCCACCGGCTCATCCAGCAGAAGCACCTCTGGACGGCAGCTGAGGCTCAGCCAGAATGCACTCTGCTTCAGCATGCCCTTGGAGAGACTGCGGAGCGGGGCGGTTTCACTTACCTCCGGGAAGGCATCCCGGAGCTTACGGTAGCGCTTCATATCAAAGTTGGGGTAAAGGCTCCGATAGAGCCGCATGAGATCTCTGGTGGTGGCGTGCATATAATAGTAGATATCGTCATAAATGCAGAGGATCTTGGACTTTGCGGCGGGGTTGTCGAACACCAGCTGGTCATTTACCGAAACACTGCCACTGTCGGGGCGGTAGACACCGGTGACGTGGCGAATCAGAGTGGATTTTCCCGCACCGTTGGGGCCGACCAACCCATAGACGGAGCCCTCCGGGACGGTCAGAGAGATGTGATCCAGTGCGCGAAAGGCACCGAAGGATTTTGTAAGCTCTTGAACGCAAATCATGCGTCTTCCTCCTTTCCATAGGCTTCTTCTGCGGCGGAAATCACATCCGACCGCTGGACGCCCAGCAGCTTCAGCTCCTGTACGGCGGCGGAAAGCTGCTGATAAAGCTCGTGGGTTCGCCGATGGGCAGCAGCGCCATCAGTGGCGGCAAAGGCGCCCTTGCCGGGGACGGTGTTGATGAGTCCCAGCGCCTCCAGTTCCCGATAGGAGCGCTGAATGGTGTTGGGATTGATGGCAAGGGAGGCCGCCAGCTCCCGCACAGAGGGGAGCTTTTCGCCGGGGGCAATGGCGCCGGACAGAATCAGCTGCCGCAGGGCATCACGAACCTGCTCGTAGATGGGGCGGGGATCCTTATAGTTGATGCTCAGCATGATAGCACCTCATTTCTGTATGGAACAACTGTACTAAGTGTTGTAATACAGTTATTATACACGGCATATGCGGACTTGTCAAGAGGAAGATAGAAATCGGAGGTGCCGCAATGTGGTTTGCGGCACCTCCAAAGAGCTTGCGTTTTTCAAGAGACAGTGATATCCGGCATCAGCGGAATATCATTGGAGCCGCTGCAGCTTTGCAGCGGCTCCAACATTAGGGGGATAAGAAAGGAGTGGTAAAGGGAAGGGAGAGGCTTACTCTGCCATGTACCGGTCATATGCCTCCTGCTTGATTTCCAGTGCGCGGGTCAGACCCATGGTCTGTACCTTTTCCACATAGGAGTCATATTCCTTTTCGATGTCCATATCGCCGGTAATGAACTTGTCACGGCACTCCAGCGCATAGGACTCATAATCCGCAGCCAGCTTGCTGATCTCGTAGTTCTCGTCGATGGTCAGCTGCGCCACATAGGGGTAGGCATCGCGGTTGTCACGGCTGTTGGACCAAACCTCGAAGGCGTTGGCCTCGTCCTCGCTGAAGGAAACCAGCAGCTTGGAGTTGGAGGACCAGGAGGGGGTGTTGTTCCGTCCGGTGTAGAAGGAAATGGCGTCGCCTGCGGCAACATCGGGGTTGTTCAGCACGGTATCGGTGAACTGGGGCTTACCGTCTACCACTTCGCAGGACAGACCCTCAACACCGTAGTTTGCCAGCTGGATGCCCTGATCGGTGAACCAGAAATCGCAGTACTGGATCGCCAGCTCTGGATCGGAGCACTTGGTGGAGATGCTCATACGCTCTGCGCCGAAGTCATATTCGGTGGTATCCACATGGGTCTTGTCGCCCTTTTCCTTAACGGGGTCAGGCAGACCAATGAGACGCAGGTTGGGATCGTCGGACATTGCGGAGTACATGCTCATCATAGGCGCACCGTTGAAGAATACGCCGCAGTTGCCGGAGGTGATCTCCGCCATGCCGGAGGGATCCATTGCACCGGGGGCGTTGGCAAAGTCGCGGGAGATGAGACCGTCTTCGTACCACTGATGGAGCATGGTCAGATACTCCTTGTAGCCGTCGCCGGTGATACCGTCCATAACCTTGCCGTCCTGAACCATCCAGTAGCTCTCCTTGGCGTTGGTGGCCAGCATGCAGGGCGCGCCATAGCCGGCAGCCAGGAAGTTGTCGTTGCCGACTGCTGCGGAATCAAGGTAAATGGCGGTGGTGCAGCCGTACTGATTCTTCATTGCCATCAGCAGCTCGTGCAGCTCGTCATAGGTTTCGGGAACGTCCATGTTCAGGGCTTCGATCCAGTCGCCGCGGCCCATCATGCCGAAGAAGGGGCCGATAAAGTCGCTCATCAGCTCATAGAAGCCGGAGATATGACCCTCAGCGGTGGAGGTAGCGGTTTCCAGGAACTTGGTGGAGGTGCGGTATTTCTGGTAATGGGGGAACAGATCCTCATAGTCCTCCAGCGCCAGAATGATCTCCTCCTCGATGCCGTTGTCGTCACCGTCGGAGTACAGGCTGTTGAAGCTGCCGAAGATGTCCGGATAGTCCTGAGATGCGATCATCAGGTTGAACTGCTCATTGGCAACCATAAAGTCGGACTGGATGAAGTCCAGAGTGACGCCGGTCAGTCTGGCAGCCTCCTGAAAATGGGGGTAGTCAAAATAGCCGTTGGGAGCCAAGTTGGCAACTGCTCCGCCGGGCTTGGTCTGCCAGTAGCTGAGGGTAGTGCCCTCGGTCAGGGGCAGCTGGAGCTCGGGAATGTCTTCCTCTACTGCGCTGCTCTCAGCTGCGCTGGAGGTTTCGTCTGCGGCAGATGCCTGAGGCTGCTGGGGTGCAGCTTCCTCGGTGGCGGCAGGTGCGGACTCGTTTTTGGATGCCTCCGCTGCGGGAGCCGAGGAAGCGGAACCGCCGCAGCCAGCCATAACCGCCAGCATCAGCGCCATGGAAAGCAGCAGCGCAAGGCTGCGTTTCAGGTGTTTCATGTTCTCTTCTCCTTCCATTGATTCGATGCGGACATTCACGCAATTAATATAAATGTCACACAATCTTCATATTTACGCAGGTAGTATAGCAGATTTCGGGGAAAGTGTCCAGCAAAAAATGAAAAAATTTCGGCCTCAAAGCAAAAAATGTACCCTCTGCGCATGACCCAAACCGCAGATATTAAAATTTGTATCAGAAAAAAATGAATCATGAGATTGGAATGTGATACTTGCATCTCAAACTGTAAGCCGCTAAACTGAAAGAGAAGACAAACGCTTCAAAAGAATGGAGGAACGCATATGTATAAGCATCCGCCGCTTGACCTGCTCCATATGGCAGACGTGGTTGAGGATACCACCGCCATTGCCAACATTATGGGCGCATTCACCTTCCTGAATTGCTATAAGCAGCACAAGCGTCAGTTTGAAAACTGGTCCCACAACGAGCCCACCCTGACCCTCAACGGCGGCAAGTATGTCGGCTACGAGGCCGTAAAGGAATTCTTTGTGGATTATAATGAGGCGCAGACCCGCTGGGCTAACGAAACCATGCGGAAGCTGTTCCCGGAGGAGCTGGGCGGCAAATCCGACGAGGAGATCTGGGCGGTCGGCTCCAACACCGTCCTGACCATGACCACTCCCATCATCGAGGTGGCCTTCGACGGCCAGACCGCCAAGGGCATGTGGTACGTCTTCGGCGAGACCACGGAGGTTTACTCCAAGGGCCCCAAGGCCGCATGGAACTTCGGCAAGTGCGCCGTGGACTTCATCAAGGAGGACGGCGAGTGGAAGATCTGGCACATGATCATGTTTACCGACATCGCCTGCCCCCTGGGGCAGAACTGGGGCACCGCCAAGATGTATGAGCACGAGGGCCCCGAGGCTCCCGCTCCCACCGAGGCCGGCGAGCTGTACAAGTCCTTCGGCGAGGACTACGTCTTCGAGATCAAGCCCGAGATGCCCGAGCCCTATGACACCTTTGCCAATACGTTCAGCTACTAAAGGAGGTGCG
>CAJKSU010000075.1 GCA_905202605.1 uncultured Eubacteriales bacterium | reverse complement strand
CAGCAAAAGGAAAAGCCGCACCCCCAGAGGGGATGTTTTGAATTTAACCATCCGGGGATCACCTCCTAAATCGTTTTGCAGTGTTCATTATATCGTTCCGGTCACAAAATGTCCAGAAAATCTTCACAGAAAACACAAATAACCGGATCTGAACCGTCTGAAAGTCAAAAAATCACACAAAACAGCAAAAATATACTCTGGAAATACTGCACGAAATTCGGTAAGATGGAATCAGCAAACAACGGAAGGAGATATAATATTTTGGCGATTTCAGGAAAATACTTTATTAAAAAATGGATTCCGGATCCGACGCTGGTGCATGGGGAGGATTTTCAGGGGGGTCCTCCCGGCGGCCCTGAGGGCGGCCCTGAAGGTCCGGCTGGCGGTCCTCCCCCTGCGGTGGAAAAGCCTCAGGTGACCCTAAAGGATCACGGCACCCCGCCGGAGCATTTCTTTGAGGGCGAGATCCTGTTTGACTTTGAGCCGCAGCCCGACGGCACCCTGAAGGGAACGGCGGACGGCACGCCCATCAACTTCGGCTACTATACCGGCGACGAGTTCTTTAAGGTGGAATATCCCGCTGGCCCCGGCTGCTGGGAGGTATGGGCCAGAGTGGACAAGAACGGCGACATCGAGGGAATGATCTCCGTTGGCGGCGGCAAGGGCTTCCCTAATCTGGTTTACGGCAAGAAGATCCAATAAAACGGCTTTGCCCGGCACAGTACGCTGTGCCGGGCATTGTGCTTTGCGTGGTCTTGGCTGCATGACGCAGCCAGATAGTTGCTGGCCGTGGCTCATAAAGTAAGCTCTCGTAAAAGACCGCCGTAGAATCCACCAGTGATGACAATGTGCGAAGGCATATAAACCAGCCGGAACAGGTGAGAAAACTTGTGATAATCCCCGATAAAAATGGAAAAATACCAAATTTATCGGGGCGATGGGTGAAGTACGGCTGCGTATGTCGTGGAGAACAGCGGATGCTTCAATCGGGATCTTTGGACGGTACAGTGGTATAGCCGAGCTGCTTTTGCTGTGCGGCGGATTTCCCACTGGCAATGGCACAGAGGAGAATATCAAGCTCCGGCAAAACGTTATCCGGGCAAACTAACTCGCCGGATTCCTGAAGCATTTCATAATTCTCCAGAATAATCCGGGCGGCAGCGACACGGCACTGCATGGAGGTATGACAATGTGCAGTAAGCATTTGCAGCAGCGCATACCATGAACTGCCGTGCTTTCCTGCCATCAGAAACAGCAGCTCCCGTTTTTCACGGTCAGTGGCCTGATCCAGCAGTCGACGCAGGGTGATATCCACCTGCTCATCGGAAGCATCCGGCGAAAACTCACCGAATAGCTCCGGATACAAAAAAGAAAGATAGTAGGGCAGCGGATTGAGTCCCAGAATTCGAAACCATTCTGACCCCTGAAACAAATCTGGGGCGCTGAATCCTTTTTCCCAATTCTGGACGGTCTTCTTTGACACGCCCAGCCCAAGCGCCATAAACTCCTGAGATTTCTCGGCATCCGCACGGGATTGCCACCAGATTTTTGAAAATCTGGACACCCGATCAATGCGAGACTCTTCCATGGTGTTTGCACCTCCGAAAAATAACTGCTACTGTGCCAAGGAAAAAATGTTCCATACTTTTGTGGATTTTGGCGTAAAATATTTCTCCTCAAATCTAATAAAAACGGAGCACAATTTGCGGCACCCAAATTGGCGTCACGGGCTTCCTCAGAAATATCACCAAATTGGTCGAAAAAAAGGATATCCCCGCATCCTGACAAGCAGAAAATTAGAGCGTATAATATCCTTCGTTGTCTGAGGAAATAGACATGAGGTTCCTCAATATTTTATCAAAGGTTGCCTCAGCTGTCAATTCTTTCGCACAGTAAAAAACAAAAGGAGGAGGAAACGTGAACGAGAATGAAGGTAGAATGTTGGAACGGCTGGGGGTTGAACCGTATTACGAAGGTGTGTGCTATACGCAGTGTGCAGTACAGTTGGTGAAGAACAACCCGGATCGACGGCTCTGGGCGGCAAGATGGATCTATCCGGAGGTAGCCAGAGTATATCAGACCAGTGTATTTTGCGTAGTACGCAGAATACGCGCTGTGATGGTGCTGACAAAGGCCAAATCACCGGATAAATTTCAGGAGATTACACACCGATCCAATGCAGACGGGATTACTATTTCAGAGTGGCTGACGGCCTTGTACCGTTATTCTTCCAGAAATCAGGCAGCAGCTTGATATCCAGAAGAAGCGAGCCTTAATTACAAGCAGGAGAGTGACATGATACAGAGCTTTCCATCAGGCCATGGGGGATGAGCGCGGCACCCTTACAACCATGCGCGGGAGGTTATAACGGAGGTACGGGACTGCCTGTGTGGAAAACATATTTACAGGTGTTGTACTTCGGATTACCAAGCGGTGTATTGGAATAGTGGAGGCTACATCCCACACTGCATCCTAAGGCCGATGAGTATTCGCTATTGTCACAATTTCCATGGCCATTTTTCCATGTTTTTTTACGGCATTAACATGCAAAAGCGCTGTGCCTTCCGCAGAAGGTATGTTATAATATACCTTAGACTGCTCTGATGGGAGCATGCGGAAAAGGAGGATGCGTTTTCATATGGTCGAAATGATTACAGCCATCAATCAGGCGGTGAACAACTTCATTTGGGGTGTTCCTGCTATGATATGCATTATCGGGGTTGGGCTTCTACTGAGTGTACGGACGAAATTCATTCAGATTCGGAAGTTTCCCTATGCCATTAAAACCACCATCGGAAGAATGTTCCGGAAAAAGGACGCCTCCGATGGTGCAATGACGCCATTTCAGGCGGTTTGTACAGCCCTTGCGGGTACGGTAGGCACCGGCAATATCGCCGGTGTGGCGGGCGCCATCGCCATTGGCGGCCCCGGCGCGGTGTTCTGGATGTGGTGCTCTGCAATCTTGGGCATGTGTACCAAGTTCTCTGAGGTGACCCTGGCAGTTCATTTCCGGGAGCGGAACAGCAACGGCGATCTGGTGGGCGGCCCCATGTATTACATTAAAAACGGATTGGGGAAGAAGTGGCAGTGGCTTGCCATGCTCTATTCGCTGTTCGGCGTAATGACGGTGTTCGGCACCGGCAACGCCACTCAGGTCAACACCATCACGGCTGCCATTGATACGCCCCTTTTGGAGTACGGCATTGTGGGCAGCGGCGCGGTCTCCATGGTCAATCTGGCCATTGGCATTGTGGTTGCCATGCTGGTCGCCATGGTGCTGCTGGGCGGCATTAAGCGCATTGGCAGCGTATCGGAAAAGCTGGTTCCCTTTATGGCGCTGTTCTATGTGATTCTGGCGCTAGGAGTAGTTATTATCAACTACCGGCGGGTGCCTCAGGTGTTTGCCTCCATTATCGGCGGAGCATTTGATCCCATGGCGTTTACCGGCGGTGTGGTGGGGAGCATGTTCATGAGCCTGAAAAAGGGCGTGTCCAGAGGTATTTTCTCCAATGAGGCTGGTCTTGGTACAGGGTCTATTGCTCATGCCTGCGCAGATACCCGGAAGCCTGTAAAGCAGGGACTGTTCGGCATCTTCGAGGTTTTTGCGGACACCATTGTAATCTGTACTCTGACGGCGCTGGTAATTCTGTGCAGCGGTACGCCCGTGAGTTACGGTTCTGCGGCCGGTGCGGAGCTAACTATCTCCGGCTTTACGTCCACCTACGGCGGCTGTGCGTCGATCTTTACAGCGCTGGCGCTGTGCTGTTTTGCGTTTTCTACCATCATCGGCTGGGGATTGTACGGCTCCCGCTGCATCGAGTATCTGTTCTCCACCAATAAGGTGGTGCGTCCGTTCCTTGTGGTCTATTCCTTTGTGTCCATTCTGGGCGCTACGGCGGATCTGGGGCTGCTTTGGGATATTGCGGATACCTTTAACGGCCTGATGGCGATTCCCAACCTGATTGCACTGCTGCTGCTGTCTGGTACAGTCGTGAAGCTGGTGAAGGATTACTTCGCATCGGAGCATCCGGAGAAGCTGCCGGACTAACCGGCACATGAAAAATAAAAAGCATACGGGATCGACGAAAAATGATCCCGTATGCTTTTTTGTGTATATTCGCTTAGCCGTCCAAATCCTTCAGCCAGTCCGGGGTGTCCGCCCAGGACTTCCCGTAGCAGGTGTAGCCCTCCGGCTGCTCCAGCATGGGAAAATCCGTGCCGAATTCCTGATTCATGACCGTGCGCAGGGTGTTGATGCCGGACATGCCCTCAATGTCCAGTGCCTTGCCGCCCACATAGACGCAGTTCAATGCGTTCTGCATATAGGGCGTTTCCAGCACCGGGTCATAGTCCGGGCCGCCATTGTACATCAGCATCTGGCCGGGATACCGGGTCCCGTGATCCGATTGCAGCAGGATGATGGCGTCCGGATCCTGCTCCAAAATGTTGGTGATGGAGGCCTCCAGCACGGTATTTAAATAGGTAAGCTGATCTAAATAAATGGATTTATCCGCAAAGTCCGCCTTGCGGGGGGTGATATTGCCCACAGCATCGAACAGAAACGGATAATGGGGACACTGGACATAGGAAATGGTCAGGGTGGGGGAGGAAGCGACATGATCTGCTGCGGTTTCCATGAGGTCAAACATGGTTTGCAGCACCCGTGCCTCCTCCCATTCACTGTGGAAGCCGAGAATGCGGCTCATGGGTTTGCGCAGCTGGGGAATCTGGGAGAGAATACTATTCCGGTAAATATACTTGGAGATCGTATCCGGATACTGCCGGGGAGAGAGCACATGGCAGCCGCTGGTGCCGACAAAATTGAGGTGATTGATGAGATTGACCTGATAGCCGTTATGGCGGAACAGTTCTACCAGATTGGAGCGGTCCATATAGGCCGCTTTGTTTTCGCTGAGGTCATCCACCACGTAGTCCATGTTTAAAAGGTTGGGCATAATGGAGACGGTCCAGATGGACTCGGTGTTTTTGGTGGTGCCGGAGACATTGAAGCTGCGATCCTCTAGAAAGCCCAGAAATTCGTGGTTGTCATAGTCGTAATACCGTTCCAGATTCTCACTGCCGCCGTATTCGTCCACAAGAAAATAGTAGACGTTGGGGTGCTGGGCGTCGCCGAAGTCCACGGCCTCCGGGTCAATGGTGCTTTCCTGCCGGTGGAAGGTGAGCTGCTTCCAGAGCGTGGGCGCTGCGGGGATGATCTGGACGACGGTCAATGCGCCGAACAGTATGGAGATCACCAGACACAGCTCCACCGCCGGAACGTTCTTCTTCCGAATGAGCCATAGCAGACCAAGAAGGATCAGAGCCAGCAGGATCAGAATATATCGGTCATGAAAGCCGGAAATCAGCCGTTTACACAGCCCGCCCAGCAGGCCGCTGTTGACCGCCGCCAGCATGCACAGGCTGGCAAACAGCCCCGCCTTGGCGAAGCTCCGCAGGATTAAAAGGCTCACCAGCAGCGCTGCCGCGCCCATGGCAAGAAAGATCAGCAGCATGGGCAGCATATCCCCCGGTGCGGCCTCGTCGGCATTTCGTAAATACTGGAATGCGCAGGGATACAGACAGGTGAGGATCAGCGCCAGAACTGGAACAAGGATGGATTCCGCTTTCTTCATAGCATTCCCCTCCAGAAAAATTTCAACCATTAGTCTATCACATTCTCTCTGGTTTTTCTACATAAAATCTTCACAAAACAGAAAAACTCAGAAAAAGGAAAACGGGAAAGTTGCCCTTGACGTTGGAGAATGGATGATGTAATATAGTAACGAAAATTATGTAACAGGAGTTTTTTCATGAGTTTTGTTGTATTTGCCGATTCCGGCTGCAATCTTCCCCAGAGAAAGCTGCAGGAGCTGGAGATTCAGGTGGTTCCCTTTGCCTATGAGCTGGACGGGAAGCTCATCACCTGCCCCAAGTATCCCGATGGCTTTGATGGGAAAAGCTATTATAACCGTCTGCGTCAGGGGGCGCAGGTGAAGACCTCGCTGATCAATTCCGAGGCGTTTTATCAGGCATTTCACCCCATTGTAGATGGAGGAAGCGATGTTTTGTACGTAGGCATTTCCTCCGGCATCAGCGGTACGGTGGCGGCGGCGAATATTGCGGCGGAGCAGCTGATGGAGGAATATCCCGGACGGAAGGTGCTGGTGGTGGACTCCATGGGTGCGGGGCTTGGAACCGGTATTCTCACCTGTAAGGCGGCGGATTACCGGAACGAGGGAATGACCGTGGAGGCGGCTGTGGAGGAGCTGAACATAGACCGTATGGGGCTGTGCGAATACTTTACGGTGGACGATTTGATGTTCCTCCGGCGCACCGGACGGGTTTCCGGCGTGACGGCGGTGCTTGGCTCCATGCTCCAGATCAAGCCTATGCTCCGGGGCAATGAGGAAGGCAAGATCGTGGTCTGCGGCAAGATTCGCGGACGCAAGCGCGCCATTGCCGAGCTGGCGGAGGTCTATGCCAAGAAGGTTGCTGATGCCCCAAATCAGCGGGTGGCGATCTCCCATGGCGATTGTCTGGAGGAGGCGCAGAAGCTGGCGGAGCGGATTCGCGCCATTGCCGAGCCGAAGGAACTGATTCTCTCCATGCATGAGCCGCTCACCGGCGCACACGTAGGGCCGGGGATGCTGGCGGTATTCTTCTTTGGAGAGGGACGCTGAGAATAAGGGAAAAAAACTGGCGTACTGCAAAATTCTTGCGGTACGCCAGTTTTTATCCAAATAGCCGCCGATCCAGCGCCGTGGTCCAGCGGCGGAGCCGACTGCCCCAGCCACGGCGGCGGGAGAGACGGAAGCACAGCTCTGCCAGCAGCACGCCGGAGATCACGTCCGCGATCACATGCTGATAGGTAAACAGCGTGGAAAGGCAGACCAGAAACGTAAAGACACCGGCAAAGATCTGATACCCTTTGGGGACGGATTTCTGCCCCAGCACACCCCGGAAGCACATCCAGCTTTCGAGACAGTGAATGGAGGGGAAGAGATCCAGCGGAGGATCCATGGAATAGATCAGCCCCATGAGCCAGTCGGTAAAGCCGGTTCCCGTAATCTCCGGGCGAACATTGGTGGTGGGCAGCAGCAAAAAGCATATGCCGCAGGTGAGCTTTGCCAGCACCTCGCCGGTCATAATGGTATCCCAGCTGTCGAGTCTTGCCATAATCACATAACCCGCCGCCCAATAGGCAAAGCATGCCACATAGATCAGCACCCATGCGGGGACAAAGGGAATCATCCGATCCAGCGGCGTGGTCATGTCAATGAGTGTGCGGTGCGCTGCAAGGGACTGCGTTGACCAGTAGACAAGGCTGTTGAGCAGCACGCACAGGAGCACGCCCCAAAGGCGGCAGCTGGGGAGAATGCGACCGAGGCTATGGTCATAGAAATTACCCAAGCGGCTGCGATTAGATGAGAAATGTTCCAATTTTTTCACCCATTTTTACGATGGTTTCTTCTCCGGCCTCGGAGTTCTCTAACAGGTCGGCATCGGGAAGCAGACGGTCACGCTCCAGCATCAGCACCACGGTGGAGCCGCCGAATTCAAACAGTCCCTTTTCCTGCCCCCGCTGAACGGAGCCGGAGCAGCGGTGATTCCGGATCTTACCGACCATCAGCGCACCCACCTCCATTTGCAACACGGTGCCGCAGGCGGAACGGGTACAGGTGTAGCATCGGGTATTTTCCCGGTAAATGGCACACTGACCGGCGGCATAGGGATTGACAGTGTGGAAAACGCCGGGAATGACTGCTGCGGCACCTTCGTACCCGTCTACGGGATAGATGTAGTGATGATAATCGTCCACGGTCAGTCGAAACAGCAGCAGATAGCCACCGGAGAACTGACGGGAAAGCGCCTCACTGCGCAGCAGGGACTGGGCGGTGTAGGGAACGCCCTTGATGGAAAAGCTGACGTCCTCCGTCAGTGGGATCACCGTCAGCTTACTGTCGCAGGGGGCAACCAGATGCGCCGGATCCAGATCCACCGGACGCTTTCCGGGCAAAATGCTCCGGGTAAAGAAGTCGTTGAAGGAGGCGTACCGCTGCTCCGGATAATCCTCCATGGAGATGCGATTGCGCCGTATAAAGCCGGGGACGATCCAGCGGGAGATCCGGCAGCTGAGCAGACACCCCATAAAGCGGGAAAAGCCCGGACGAATCAATGGCTTTAACAGAAATTGACCAAGGGAGGTTCCATAGAGGAAGCGGATGATGCCGCCCTGACCGTCATAGCTTTCGACCGGGGTTCCGTCCCGTAAGCGGCTGATCATTGTGCATCCTCCGGGCATAGCTCAAAGTCGCTGTCGGTGATGGCCTCATACAGGGGGGGATCTACAACCTTGCGGTTGGGAATGTGATGGCTGTAAAACAGCAGCACCACGGCAACTGCTACGGCAACGATTGCAATGAGAATTCCAATTTGGAGATTACTGGGCTTTTTCAGCTTGAAATCCAAAATAAACAGGAATCCGGTTATAACCAGCATGACAATCAGCAACCAGTGAAATGCAGAGTCTGGCACCACAAAGCCAAGCAGGAAGGTCAGCGGCAGAATCACCGCAATGGAGGTGATGGGAAGACCGTGATAGACCTTTTCGCCGCTGTCGGGCTGTGTCTGACGGTTGGTTTCCAGTACATTGAAGAACGCCAGACGAATTACGCCGCACAGGCAGTAAAAGCCCACGGCGATGCCGCCGAGAATACCACGCACGCCCATCAGCGTACAAATCATTATGGGGAATACACCGAAGCAGATTACATCTGCCAGAGAATCCAGTTGAATGCCATAGAGCTTTTGATCATCGGTGCGATCTTTTTTGGTGCGCGCCACCTTGCCGTCGAAGGTGTCCAAAAGGCCAGAAAGCGCCAGACAGACGATGGCAATGCGGAAATGTCCATCCATGGCCTGAGTCATGCCAAAAATTGAGGACAGTACGCTGAGAAATGTAAGTATAACGGTATAATCATAAAAGCCAATCATTATTTTTCCCTCTTCCCAATTGTAAAGACAGCTACCACTGTAAACATGGCACTGATGATAAGCTGTCCATAATAGCTGATTCCTCGGCTGACTATCAGCACTGGCAGCGTCAGCGTTTTCCCGCAGAGCGCGGGGAAGATCTTCATAAACATGGTTTCACTGGCACCCATGCCGCCGGGCAGCGGCAGCAGGTCGGTCCCCAGAGAAATCATTGCTTGCAGCGTTACCACGGTGGCAATTCCACTGGAGGTAAGGCCAAAGGAGCGCATGGCGATATAGGTGACAGCAAACAGCAGACACCGCTGCAGCACCGTCAGCAACGTAACTCGAAGCAGCATCAGCGGCTTTTTTCCAAAGCAGGTGGATACATTCCTGTACTGCGCCATCCAGCGGGTCAGCCATGCTTCCAGTTTTTCAATTCGCTGCGAACCAAGCAGACGACCGGGGTGGCGGATGCACCAACGGAGCATGCGATCTACCGCACCGGGACACATCACCAGAAGAATATAGAAGCTGATAAACAGTACATTGAGCAGGATCCCAAGCATACACCATAGCCGCACAGGCTTTAACGCAGTGAGCACCGAGGCGGGGCGAACAATCAGCACCCCCAGCGCAAACAGCACCAGAACCAGCTTATAGGTAATGGTGACCAAAATCATTACAGGAACGGATACGGCGGCGTCAATGCCATCCTTCCGCATAAAGTAGACCTGAGCAGGCTGACCGCCCCCGGCAGACGGGGTGATGCAGCTGAAAAAGAACCCAATAAAGGAGTAGAGAAAGCAGTGCTGCAGCCGATGGGGCGTGTGCAGGGAGCGCAGGATATCATGGAGCACCATGGATTCGCCCAGAATAAAAGCTACCACCAACGCAAACCCGAGTATCCACCATCGGACATCTGCTTGCTGCAACAGGTTCTGGAGCGCAGACAGATCACTGCTGTGAAACAGCCCATAAAAGGTCAGAAGGAGAACCAGAAGCAAAAAGGCAATATTAAAGACCCACTGCTTTTTCCCTTTCATGCATCTGCCTCCCATCCTTTTCGTGATTATTATTGTAACAGCGTAGGAAACCGGACGCAATTAAGAACCGTTTAAGATTCATTAAGGTTCGTTTCACGAAAAAAACGGAGCGCCGGGGAAATCCCAGCGCTCCGGCATGTAACCTGCGAAATCACCGCGATATGCGTCTTGAATTGTGCGGAAGAAATCCGCATCACCAGTATACTCCATTGGAGTGCGGTTTGTCTAGACTATCCTGATAAATTGGAAGAAAAAGTGACGCAATTCGGGGAAATATGAATTGGAAGATCGCTCAGCGTACCCAGACGGTTTGATTCCGGTTCAGACGCTGGAGTGTCAGTGCAGCGAGGATGGGCAGTGCAATCTCCACAGCGGTAGTCAGAAATGAGAGAAAATCAAAAGAGGCTACGCTGTATCCAAAGGTGGAGTCAATGGCACTGCCTAATGCAAGAGACGAAATGAGACCGAGAATTGAAAAGCCTACGCCAATGTACAGTAAAACAATGCTGAACATATGCGTATCAATTTGCCCCTGCCCATTCATAACTACCTGTTTGGCCGATTTTACTGAGTGCCGCAGCTGAAGCAGAAAAATCAATCCCAAGGCAGTGATTGCGCCACCAATAATAATTAAGAATACGCCGATCACTCGCATTGCGCTGATAGAAACATAGTCCCACGGATCAAACTCGAAGCCTGAAACACTTGCGGAAATGACGTATGGAGCTGCAATGCACGCAATACCGACAATCAGAAAGCATGCCGCAATAAGGCATAGTATTACCATGGTATATATCAATCCGGCGGACAGCACAGTAAAACCACTTGTAGACAGCGCATTTTTACGGCCTCCGGCAAAGCAAATCCAAAGACCAATACAGAAAAGAATGGCGGAAACTTCGGAAAATGCTGTGTTGATCAATGTGAGTCCCCCAAATCCATCAGAGAGAAACGCTGAAATGAGGCTAAACAGCAGGGAAACCGACACAAGAATTGCCATGGTAAGGGAAATACCGCTGCCGCACAGATCGCTAAGACGATTGGTGCGGGGCCACCAGGAAAACGAAGCCGGGGATGCGGCGGAGGGAATCGGCGGCTGATAAGAAGGCGCTGACGGCGGCGTGTGAACCGGGGGGTGATAGCCGGAGTCAGCGGGGGGCGAATATACGGGCGGCTGATGGAACGGCTGAGTGGGTGGAATAGGGGCGGCATTCTTTACGACCTTTGCACCGCAGTTGCCGCAGAACGCGGCATCAGGATTCAACAGCTCGCCGCAGGAGGCGCAGCGTTGCTCTGCCGGGACGGGGGCTGGCTGGATTACCGGTGTTGGAGCGGAAGCCGGAACAGGGGTTCCGCATTCGGAGCAGAAGCTGGCGCCGTCGGGCAGCACAGTTCCGCAGGAAGCACAGCGACGTTCGGTGGCGGCGGCTGAGGAGCCCGGAGCAAGGGCAGAAATCGGCTCCGGAGCTGGAACTGCAGTGCCGCAAACAGGGCAGAAGCTGTCTTCTGTGGAAACAGAGTTTCCGCAGTTGGGGCAGAGGTTTGGCGACGAATAGTTGTTCAAATCAATTCCTCCCTTTTATTACTTCGAATCGCGGAGCAGAAAATGGGTCAGCACAGGCTAGACCTACTATTATTATAGTAGGAATTGCGCGAAGGGGCACGGGAAAAATGTGGCTATACCGTATTATTCGGCAAGGAGATTTGCGGGGAAAAAGAGCCGTCAAAGCCCGCAGACGGAATTGCATGGTACTGCCATATTTTTTGAAGCTTATGCGATCCACAGGCCACCGTTTGTCTGAAGCCGGTGCAGCAGCACAATGGGGACGATGGCGCTCAGCATACTGGGAAGGAGCACCACGGCGAGCACCAGAAGCGCAGCCGCCGGGGAGAGATTCAGCAGATTTGCCCCGGCGAGCACCAGAAAGAACAGGATCAAAATGCCAAGGAAAAGAAGAATGGCCTTGATATAGAGCATCACCAGACTGAAGGATCCCACATAGACGCGCCCGCTGCCTCGCTGC
>CAJKSU010000074.1 GCA_905202605.1 uncultured Eubacteriales bacterium | reverse complement strand
CTGAAGCTTAACGCTGAGGCTCAGAGCAAGCAGGAGCCAGCAGGACTTGGAGCGTCCCCGGAGCCCTGCGTACAGCCCCCAAAGCCCCAGCGCCACATAGACACTGTCGCACTGCCCCCAGTAGCCGCTGTTCAGCCATGTGGTCGGGCAGAACAGCGCTGCCGTCACAGTAAAGAGCGCCGCCCCTTCCCGCTTTGTAAGACGCATGGTGAGATACCCCACCGCCAGCGCAGCCGCCGCGTCCGCCATTACGGAGAACAGCTTAATGCAGTATACGTCCGAAAAGGGCAGTCTGGAAATCAGAAGGATCAGATAGAGATAGGGCATGTTGTAATCCCCCACCGGCGTGGTCAGCGCCTCCCGCACGGTCATGCCCCGCATGGTCTGCGTCCACACGGACAGGAAGCTCACATAGTCCGGTGACTGATAGTCAAACAGCGCCAGTCGAAGACACAGCCCCAAGAACAGGATCAGCATCGCCGTCAGGGTATTGCCCCGCTTCCGCACCATGGGCCGCTTGACCAGCGCAGCCGAAGCCGCTGCCCATGTCAGCAGGCAGCCAGAAAAAGCATACACCACGCTGCTGCCCGAAGCGTTCAATCCCCCCACTGCCAGCATGACCGCCAGCACCGCGCCGACCACGCCTCCCAGCAGCGAAATTCCGACGCAGAGGTTCTTCTGACTTGATTCCATCTATGGTTCACCTCAACAGTTCAAATTACGATTCCATCCGACGGATAAGAGCTTGCCCGCCAGCATGCCGAGGATCAGGACAGGCATCAGCGCCGCCGTCCCTATGCCGATCACAGCCCAGAACATACTCCGGCTTTCCTCGATCCAGACGCCCAGCGCATACAGCGCAGTGCAGATCAGGCCGAAAAAACCGATCTTTTTCCACGCCCAGCCCCAGCCGATCCACAGCCCAAGGACAAGCGCCAGCACAAAGCCAATGAGCATCTCAAGATTATTCCAATTGCTCATCAGCGGAAACAGCCGTTCCAGCATACGCTCCAGCTCCTCACCTTTTCAGATTTCCACCATTATACATCATCCTGACGATTCTGGCAATCCTTATCTGTGAAGACACAAAACGCCGCCCCGAAATCGGGACGGCGAAAATTGCAAATGGAGCGGTTATAAGCTGAGGACTGCGCCCTTATCCGCAGAGGTAACCATCTTGGCGTAGCGGGCAAGATAGCCAGTCTTGACCTTGGGCTCGGGCATCACAAGGTTCTTCTGGCGCTCTGCCAGAACGTCCTCGGATACCTCCAGAGTGATCTTGTGGTTCGGGATGTCAATGGAGATCACGTCTCCTTCTTCTACCAGACCGATGGTGCCGCCGGAAGCGGCCTCCGGGGACACATGACCAATGGCAGCGCCGCGGGTTGCACCGGAGAACCGACCGTCAGTGATCAATGCCACGCTCTCGCCCAGGCCCATGCCGCAGATGGCGGAGGTGGGGTTCAGCATCTCACGCATGCCGGGGCCGCCCTTGGGGCCTTCATACCGGATCACAACCACATCGCCGGGCTTGATGCCGCCCGCGTAGATCACGGCAATGGCCTCCTCCTCGGAGTTGAACACCCGCGCAGGGCCGGAATGCTTCATCATCTCCGGCGCCACCGCGGACTGCTTTACCACGCAGCCATCGGGAGCCAGATTGCCGAACAGAACGGCAATGCCGCCGGTGGCAAGATAGGGATTGTCAATGGGGCGGATGGTGTCATGATCCAGATTCTCCGCATCCTTGATGTTCTCCGCCACGGTCTTGCCGGTGCAGGTGATCAGATCAGTCTTAATGAGTCCGGCATCGGCCAGCTCCTTCATGACCGCATATACGCCGCCTGCCCGCTCCAGATCCTCCATAAAGGTAGGGCCTGCGGGAGCCAGATGACACAGGTTGGGGGTGCGGGCGTTGAACTCGTTGACATGGGCAAGGTCGATGTTGATGCCGCACTCATGGGCAATGGCTGGCAGATGCAGCATGGTGTTGGTAGAGCAGCCCAGCGCCATATCCACGATCTCAGCGTTATTGAAGGCATCCTCGGTCATAATGTCACGGGGACGGATGTTCTTCCGGTACAGCTCCATGACCTGCATACCGGCCTGCTTGGCAAGGCGCAGACGGGCGGAATACACAGCAGGAATGGTGCCGTTGCCCCGGAGGCCCATGCCGATGGCCTCGGTAAGACAGTTCATGGAGTTGGCGGTGTACATGCCGGAGCAGGAGCCGCAGGAGGGGCATGCATTCATCACATATTCCTCCACGCCGTCCTCGTCCAGCGTACCGGCATGATAAGCGCCCACAGCCTCAAACATGTCGCTGAGACAGGTGCGCCGTCCGTCGGACATATGACCCGCCAGCATGGGGCCGCCGGAGACAAAGATGGTGGGGACGTTGATTCGTGCCGCCGCCATCAGCAGACCGGGCACGTTTTTATCGCAGTTGGGGATCATCACCAGTGCGTCAAACTGATGGGCAATGGCCATAGCCTCGGTGGAATCGCAGATCAGATCACGGGTGACCAGCGAATACTTCATGCCGATATGCCCCATGGCAATACCGTCGCAGACCGCAATGGCAGGGAACTCAACGGGTGTACCGCCTGCCATCCGAACGCCAGCCTTTACGGCCTCAGCGATCTTGTCCAGATTCATATGACCGGGAACGATCTCATTATAGGAGCAGACCACGCCTACCAGCGGGCGGTCCGTCTCCTCCTTGGTATAACCCAGCGCCGCAAACAGCGACCGGTTGGGCGCACGATCCACGCCCTGGGTAACGTTGGCGGAAAGTTTCATAATACAAACTCCTTTATGGAATGGATCAGGGGGTGCTGCAATGGTGCAACACCCCCTGTAATTTCTGTATGCCGCAGGGGCATTGGGTTAATTCTTCAAAAATTAGTTAGAGGCGGAATCCAGACCCTTATCGCCGTTGTCGCCGTCCTTCCAGAGCATGTTGTTCCGCAGCTCAGCGCCCACGACCTCCATGGGATGCTTTGCCAGCTGGTCACGCTTGGAGTTGAAGAAGGAACGGCCGTTCTTGTTCTCTGCGATCCACTTGCTTGCGAAGGTGCCGTCCTGAATGTCGGACAGAACTGCACGCATGTTGGCCTTAATGAGGTCATGAGGCAGCACACGGGGGCCGGAAACATACTCGCCGAACTCAGCGGTATCGGAGATGGAGTAGTTCATAGCTGCTACGCCGCCCTTGTTGATGAGGTCAACGATCAGCTTCATCTCATGGATGCACTCGAAGTAAGCATTCTCAGGCTCATAACCGGCCTCAACCAGCGTCTCGAAGCCGCACTGCATCAGATCGACTACGCCGCCGCACAGAACGGTCTGCTCGCCGAACAGGTCCGTCTCCGTCTCGTCATGCATGGTAGTCTCCATAACACCGGCACGCGCACCGCCGATGCCGGCAATGTAAGCCAGTGCGATCTGCAGGCAGTTGCCAGTGGCATCCTGCTCCACAGCAACCAGACAGGGAACACCCTTACCGTTGACATACAGGCCGCGAACGGTGTGACCGGGGCCCTTGGGCGCAGCCATGAATACGTCTACGTCTGCGGGAGGTACGATCTGCTTATAACGGATATTGAAGCCATGAGCAAAGGCAATGGCCTTGCCGGCTGTCAGGTTGGGGCCGATATGCTCCTTGTAGATGTCAGCGGCACGCTCGTCGTTGACCAGAATCATGATGATGTCAGCAGCCTTGGTGGCGTCGGCAACGGACATCACGGTGAAGCCGTCCTCGGTTGCCTTGTCCCAGGACTTGCCGTGACGCAGACCGACAACGACATCGCAGCCGGAATCTCTGAGGTTCTGTGCATGGGCATGACCCTGAGAGCCGTAGCCAATGACAGCGATTTTCTTACCGTTCAGGACGCTGAGGTCGCAGTCCTTCTCATAATACATTTTTGCCATAATTATATTCCTCCTTGAGTTTGTTCTGGTCATATATTGTTTTTTGTCCTCTTTCAAGGGCAACCATGCCGGTTCGAGCCGTTTCCAAGATTCCGTAGTCATCCAGAAGCTTCAGGATGGCCTTAATCTTTTCCGCTGCGCCGACAACGGCAATGATCAGCGTAGATTGTCCAAAGTCCACGATATTTCCGCGGAACACATTGGTGATCTGAATAATGTCTTCTCTCGCGTCTCTTGTTTCTGCCTTTACCTTGATGAGCACCAGCTCCCGCTGAATGGACTCCTCGCCCTCCAGCACGTCCACAGAGATTACCAGCAGCAGCTTGCTCAGCTGTGTGGCGATCTGATGTACGGTGACCTTGTCCACAATGGTCACCACGGAGATTCTCGTGGTTCCCTCCTCCAGACCGGGTCCGGAGCAGATGGACTCAATATTATAGCCCTTCCGGGAAAACAGTCGGGCAACCTGACTCAGGACACCTGGGGTGTCCTCCACCAGCACCGACAGGGTATAGGCTTTCTTTTCGGTATTCATGGGCGCACCTCCTTAGATCAGCATGAAGTTGGTGATGGGCTGACCGCCACCGACCATGGGGCGAACCATTTCATCGGTATCAATCAGGCAGTCCACCACATAGCCGTGGCCCCACTCCTTTGCTTCCTCAATGGCAGCCTTCAGTTCTTCAACATTGGAAACATGCGCCCCCTTCAGTCCATAGGCCTCCGCCAGCTTTACAAAATCCGGTGCAAAGCCCAGATCCGTCTGGGAAAAGCGCTTTTCATAGATCAGGTTCTGCCACTGACGAACCATGCCCAGCGTCCGGTTGTCGAACACAAAGGTGATGACCGGAATGTCATAGTGGCTCTCTGTTGCCATCTCCTGCCCGTTCATCCGGAAGCAGCCGTCACCGGTGATATGGATAACGGTTTTATCGGGGTTGCCCAGCTTTGCGCCCAGCGCAGCCCCCAGACCGAAGCCCATAGTGCCAAAGCCGCCGGAGGTCAGAAGCTGACCGGGATAATCGAAATGAAAATGCTGAATTGTCCACATCTGGTGCTGCCCAACATCCGTGGCAACAATGGTATCCTGAGGAACCAGATTGCGGATGGTTTCCAGCACCTGCTGTGGGGTCAGCTCACCGGGCTTATCCTGATACTCGGTGCGGGTAGCGTAGGAGAACACAAACTCCTTCCACCGGTCATTGTGCTTCTGCTCCACCCGCTCGTTCAGCAGTTCCAACACCCGGCCTGCGTCGCCGATGATATGGTGGTCGGTCTTGACATTCTTATCGATCTCCGCCCGGTCAATGTCGATCTGAACAATCTTGGCCTGACAGGCAAAGCTCTCCGGATCCAGTGCCACACGGTCAGAGAACCGGCAGCCCACCGCAATGAGCAGGTCACAGTTGGCGCAGGCAATGTTGGAGGCCTGCGTGCCGTGCATGCCGATCATACCGGTGGTCAGAGGATTGCCGCCGGGGAAGCCGCCGCCGCCCATGACGGTAATGGCAACAGGAGAATCGATCTTCTCCGCGAACTCCTTAAACTGCTTGTGGGCGCGGCCTCTTACTACGCCGCCGCCGCAAATCAGCAGAGGCTTTTCCGCCTTGGCAATCATCTCCGCCAGCTTGTCCACGTCCTCATGGCTGGGCTCCGGCGTGCGGATATCCCAGCCAATGCGGCGGGTCAGCGCCTGAAGCCGACCGTGCTTGATATGCTCCTTCCGCTCCATTGGCTCATAGTCGATGAGCTCATTGGGGGCGGTCACGTTTTTCAGGAAATCAATAAGTACCGGGCCGGGGCGTCCCGTCGCCGCCACCGCAAAGGCCTCCCGCATAATATCCGGAATGGTCTGCGGATCACGAACCAGATAGGTAGCCTTTGTAATGGGCATTGCGATTCCGGTGATATCCACCTCCTGAAATGCGTCCTTGCCCAGCAGATTCTCCGCGACGTTGCAGGTGATAAACACCACCGGAGACGAGTCATAATAGGCCGTTGCAATGCCGGTGGTCAGGTTTGTTGCACCGGGGCCGGAGGTGGCGAAGCATACGCCAACCTTGCCGGTGGAACGGGCATAGCCGTCGGCGGCATGGGCCGCGCCCTGCTCGTGGGCGGTAAGAATATGCCGCAGCTTGCCCTGATAGTGATACAGTTCATCATAGATATTAAGAATGGTGCCGCCGGGATAGCCGAAAATGGTATCAACGCCCTGCTCCAGCAGGCACTCCAGAATTGCTGTCGTAGCTTTAACTTTCAAAGGTAATCCCCCTAAATCCGGACAATTCCACATAAATTGACGGTGAACATTCAGCTAGAGATTTTTCGGCGAAAAAAGGCAGTTTTTCGCAGGAATACTTTGTGTATTTCAAGAAAAATAACGCATTTCCGACGAAAAAGATCATCTGAAGGTCAGCGGCACATTAGTGTGGTGTTGTCCAAAATTATATTTTGCCGCTGCCCTTCTGGACGGCGATCAGTCCGGTACGAGCCACCTCCAAAATTGAGAAGGGTCGGAGCAGACTCTGAAACAGCTCCAGCCGCTCTGTGGTGTCGCTAAGCTCCAGCGTCATAGAGGACGCGGAAACATCCGCAATCTTTGCCCCCATGATCTGGCACAGGTTCATAATGTCCACTCTTGTCTTTGTGGTACAGGACACCTTCACAATCATCAGTTCCCGTCCAATGAGGCGATCTTCCTCCAAGGTGCGCACCTTAATAACGTCCACCAGCTTATTGAGCTGCTTTTCCACCTGCTCCACAACACTGTTGCCGCTGTCCACAATAATCGTAATGCGGGAAATTGTAGGATCATCTGTAACCCCCACCGCCAGGGATTCAATATTAAAGGCTCGTCTGGAAAACAGACCGGTGATCTTGTTTAGAACGCCCGCCTGATTTTCTACCAGAACCGAAATTGTCTGTTTCATGGCAGTCCTCCTCAGTCCCCGGTCTTGGCATTGGGATCCACATGGCACACCATAAGATAGGGGCCGTTGGATGCAAGCATTGCCTTGAGCTTTTCTTCAATCTCACCATCCTCACGGATCTCGCCGTGAGGGATTCCATAGGCCTCCGCCAGCTTCCCAAAGTCCGGAGAGTGATCCAGCGCTACGCCGAATGGGCCGCTGTAGGCACTGTGCTGAATCTCATTGACCAGCCCAAGCACACTGTTTTCCATCATCACAAGCTTCACATCTGCATCAAGGTTCCGCAGGGTGCTCAGCTCGTTCTCAAACATCTGGAAGCTTCCATCACCGCAGACCACAACGGTCTGCTTGTCCGGTGCAGCCACCTTAGCGCCCAGTGCCGCAGGCAGCGAATAGCCCATGGTACCCAGGCCGCCGGTGGTCAGGAACCGTCCGTGCTTGATGGTCATATGCTTGCAGGTCCAGATCTGATTCTGTCCCACATCCACACAGCAGATGGCGTCATCGTCCATGAGATGTCCCAGTGTGCGGATCACCCGCGCCGGATGGGCATAGCCGGGCTTGGTAGGAAGCTCCCGCACCAGCTCTGTCTGACGGCTCTTTTGCAGCGTCTCGATGTTCTGTGTCTGGGCGGTAGTATTCTGCTCCATCAGTTGGAGCAGAACCTCTTTGACATCGCCCACCACCGGGATGGTGGTATCTACATTCTTTCCGATCTCTGCCGGGTCAACATCAATATGAATGGTCTTCATCCGCCGCCCGATCTCCGAGGGCTGTAAAATAGCACGGTTGGCCACTCTTGCCCCCACCAGAATCAGGAGGTCAGAATGTGCCAGCGTCCGGTTTGCCGTGGGGGTACCAAAGGAGCCGATCATGCCCACATACAGCGGATGATCCGTGGGGACAATACCCAGACCCATCATGGTATTGACAATGGGAATCTGCGATTTTTCCGCAAAGGCCAGCGCCTCCTTCTGCGCCCCGGCGCTGATGACGCCGCCGCCCAGACACAATACCGGCTTTTTCGCCTGCCGGATGGCCTCCGCCGCCCGATGCACCTGCTTGATGTTTCCCTTGACCGAGGGCTTGTAGCCCCGAATGTCCACCGTTTCCGGATAGACCGGCTCAAATTTTGCCTTCTGCACGTCAATGGGAATATCAATGAGTACCGGGCCGGGCCGTCCGGTGGAAGCAATGTGGAACGCCTCCTTCACGATTCTGGGGATGCTTTTCACATCCTTCACCAGATAACTGTGCTTGATAAACGGCGCTACCGCACCGGTGATGTCGACCTCCTGAAAAATATCCCGCCCCAGCAGATAGCTCTCCACCTGACCGGTGATGGCGACCATTGGGATGGAGTCCATATAGGCGGTGGCAATGCCGGTAATGAGGTTGGTTGCCCCAGGGCCGGAGGTGACCATACAAACACCCACCTTGCCGCTGATCCGGGAATAGCCCGATGCCATATGTCCCGCATTCTGTTCCGTCCGAACCAATGTATAATGAATATCCGAGTGCTTCAGGGCATCCGCCGCAGGGCAGATGGTTGCGCCCGCATAGCCAAAGATCTCGGTTACATGTTCCCGTTTCAGGCTCTCGATCAGAGCCTCTGCACCTGTTGTCATGATATATCGCCCCTTTTTTCTGCTTACTTCCCATAAATGACAAAAAGCAGCCGCATCCTATCTCATAGGACGAAGCTGCCTCCGCGTTACCACCTAAATTCCCGAATAATTCGGGCGCTCAGTTCCACATATATGGAATTTCCCTTTAACGGAGGAATCCGTTGCCGCCTACTGACCAATATGGGCTTTCAGTGCAAAGCTCTGAGGTGAGATTCACTGAATTCATAGCAGACACTCACACCAAACGTGTCCTCTCTGTGCCATTGGAACTCAGCTACTGTTCCTCTTCATTGCCTGTTTCAATATATTTTCTACATGATACAAAAGGCGATTCCATTTGTCAATGGCATTTTCACCGTTTCTGTCATTTTTAGCATTCTGCCCTTTTTCAGAGAGTAGTTTTACGGTTTTTTTGTCATTTTGCAGCCGGTTCGGCTTGTTTTTTCAGCGGAAATATGTTACCCTTTCCAACACAAGCAAAACAATTGAACGAGTAAAAAGATACAGGAGCGAAGTATTGTGAAAGTAGCTGTCATCTGCGATGTTCTGGGGCAAGCCAACAACGGTACCACCATCGCCGCGCTGAATCTGATCCGAACCCTGCGGGAGAAGGGGCACGAGGTTCGGGTGGTCTGCCCGGATGCTGAGCGTGCCGGAGAGCCGGGATACTATATTGTACCGAAATACGATTTTCACGTATTTAATGACTATGTGGAGAAAAACGGCGTTGCCCCGGCAAAGCTGGACACCGAGGTGCTGGAGTCCGCTATTCACGATGTGGACGTGATCCATGTAATGATTCCCTTTGCGTTGGGCAAGGCGGCGGCTCATTACGCCCACGACCATCACATTGCCCTGACTGCCGGGTTTCATTGTCAGGCGGAGAATATCACCAACCACATTTTCCTGCAAAACAGTCCTCATGCCAACACCACAGTATACCGCATATTATATGAGCGGCTCTACCAATTCTGTGACCGCATCCACTACCCAACCCAATTTATTCGAGACACCTTCGAGTCCGTGGTGGGTGCTACACCGGGAAGGGTTATCTCCAACGGCGTCAGCGCAGAGTTTCATCCCATTCCCGTCGACCGCCCGCCGGAGCTGGAGGGGAAATATATCGTTCTGTTCACCGGGCGCTACAGCCGTGAAAAATCAGAAGTGTTTAATCGATGCGTGGAAGACACACAGCCAAATTATACGGTTATGCAGCGACCGGATTATTTGCGTGATCCAAGTAAAATTAAAAAAGTCATGTTTATGTTTATGACACAGCGTATGCAAAATGGCGGTATTTTATATGATGCAGCATGCAATCTGCATGCGAAAAACCAAAATGGAACCAAGGAGCAGAAGAAACAGGCAAGAAAGGAATTCGCTTGGGCAGTATCCAGTCAGCTGGTATCGGCAGCAGTGCTTTCTACGATGACATTTTTGGCAAGAGGTCTTTTGCATAAGGTAAATCCTTATCGTGATGATGAAAATGAACTAACAACGGAGAGTGTTATGTCTGAGTGGATGAATGGGGTGTTGGGTTCGTTGTCCGGTAGTTTTATAGGCGGTAATGAATTGTATAACCTTGTCTATTCGGCAATTACAAAGGAAAAGTATTATGGAATTGAAGTATCCCTGTTTAGTGAGATATCTTCTTTATGTGAATCAATCGTGAAAATGGGGAATGGAGTAATTGATGCATTCAGCGATTCAGACGAGGAGGCTGAGAATGGAAAGGATGCGATAAAGAATGCATTTTTTGATGCGGCTGGAGTAGTGGCGAAAATGTGCGGTATTCCGGTTGACAACGTAAAAAATGTAGCGGTTGGTATTTGGAAGAATGTTGAGGATGTGACATCCGGGGAAGGCTTGTTTTCGTTTTCGACGGACAAAGAGGAGCCGAAAGCGAATGTGTATGGAAAGAAAATTTATGATGCACTTATGGATGATGACAAAAAGACGGCTGCTCAATACCGTGAGAAGATGAAACAAAATGGGAAGAAAGGTGAAGGTGATGTGGAAACAGCGGTAAAGGACCAGCTGGCAAGTCGAAATGATTTAGTAAAGCAAGCGGCACAGTATCGTCTTGCAAAAAATCATAATGGTTATATGGAATGTTATAACAAACTTATAAAAATGGGATTTAATCATTATGAGATTGTAGCGGCTACCAACAGTGCATTAAATAAGATGCAGGACAAAACGGAATCCGGTGCAAAGGATGCACATGATTATCTTTCTTTTTACAAGAGCGATGATTTGGTTGCTGCCATTGAGGAGGGAAAAGGTTACGAAGAAATATTACAACAGATGTACGAGGAAGCAATGACGAAAATTGAAAAGGACGATGAAAAGCATGAACTTAGTGCCAGTAAGAAAGAGAAGAAAGCATTTGCGTCCATTCGATCGAAATTATCCTCTGAGTATAAAGACAAGTTTCGAAGTGCTAAAAATACGCATGAGAAACAGCTTATTATGCAGAAACTGTATAAGCTCAAAATAAAGGGTAAATGCATCTATACAAGCGATACGTTTAAAAAATGGAATGAGGAATAGGTGGTTCGCATGGGAACTAGGGGGTAAAACTTCTAGTTCCTTTGCTATACTGAGAAAAAAACAAAGGGGGACTTATAGAATGAAACAGATGATTTGTACGATTTGCGGGTTGATTGGAAGTATCGTGGCAACGTTTTTTGGAGGATGGACTTCCGGAATGACAACGCTTCTCATTTTTATGACAGTGGATTATGTATCAGGATTGCTTGTGGCGGGTGTGTTTAAGAAGAGCAATAAGACATCAACGGGAAAACTGGAATCTCGTGCCTGCTGGAAAGGATTATGCCGAAAAGGAATGTCGTTTGTATTTGTTCTTGTGGCACATCGCGTTGATTTGGTAATTGGAACCGATTATTTTCGAGATGCTGTAGTCATAGCGTTTATAACAAATGAATTAATTTCCGTTGTAGAGAAGGCGGGGTTGATGGGAATTAAACTTCCGTCGGTAATTACAAAGTCCATTGAGGTATTGCAACAGAAAGCAGATAAGGAAGGTGAAACGAATGGAGATTAAAAAAAGAAGAGCAAAATCAATCAGTTATGGGAGCAAAAGGAGTTTAAAGGACATAAAGTACATTGTAATTCATTTCACCGGGAACAAAGGGGATACAGCAAAGAATAATGCTGATTTCTACGCTACTGGCAACACGAGGGAAGCAGGTGCGCATTTCTTTGTAGATAAAAAATCTGAGATTTGGGAGTCCGTGCCAATGGAATATACTGCCTGGGCGGTTGGTCACTTCTTTACTCGTAAGAACGGGGCTGCATCGTATTATAAGAAGTGCACGAATGATAACAGTGTGTCCATTGAATTATGTGATTGCAAAAAAGGTGTAAGTTGGGAACAGATGCTTGCTATTCGTGAGCTGGTGTTGTATATTCAGAAGAGATGTCCGAATGCAAAAACTATCATTAGACATTGGGACGTCAACGGCAAAGCGTGTCCAGAGCCAATGGTCGGTAAAGGTAACTTGAAATGGAAGCATCTTTACAACAAAATTATGTATAATTATCAGTACAGAGCCAAAGTAACAAAGGCAGCAGCTATCCGCTCATCTAAGGGTGTAA
>CAJKSU010000073.1 GCA_905202605.1 uncultured Eubacteriales bacterium | reverse complement strand
GTAAACCTCTTACTACTCTTTCCCAAAAACATTTTTTTTGCCTGACCTTTCGCGCCCTTTTTTTCTATCAGAAGGTGGTAATATATGGATGCAAATGTGCCAATGTATGAAGGGCAAGACATTTGCAGTTAGCGCATATTTGGCTATCTAATCTGCTCAAAGGAGGAAAGGAAATTGAAGAGGCGAGTGATCAGCTGGCTGCTGTGTATCAGTATGCTGCTGGGCGTTGCACCGGCGGCGCTGGCGGCGTCGGAGGATATCCTACAGCCGAAGGATCGGAGCTATGGCTTTGGCAGCGAATCCGAAGGCTCCGGCGAGGACATTACGCTGCACAAAACGGCAGCGGAAAATGAAGACGGTACATATACGGTGACGCTTTCGGCGTCTGCGAAGGAGACGGTTTCCATACAGCCCACGGAGGTGGTGTTTCTGCTGGATACCTCCGGCTCCATGAACTACTGTGCCGACGGCGAGGGCAAGGACTGCGACCATCGGGAGGGCAGCATTTACTGTGAACGGGTGGAGCAGGGCAAAACGCCCAGCCGCCTGACTCAGGCCAAGGCAGCCATCCGCACGGTGGTGGGGAATCTTTCGGAGACGCAGGAAAATGCCGTCCGCTATGCCTACTTCGGCGGACACTATAATGGACAGAAATGGGTGTATGACGCGGAGGCCACGGACAGCTATGACCAAATCAATAAGGGCAACGGCGGCACGCCCCTGACCCTTGGGACGGAGAAGGCGCTGGAGCAGTTTACTCAGGTGGGAAGCAGCCACGTCCTGATCATTGTGGCGGACGGCGAATCCGATGACGGCTACCCCACCGAGGCAATCCGGAAATTCAAGGCCGAGGGCGGCACGGTGTATACCGTAGGCTTTACCTTCAGCAGCAGCGACTTTACGGCGCTGGCTTCGTCCAACGGGAGCTACACGGCAAACAATGCCAACGAGCTGAAGATCGTGATGAATGAGATCACCACAAAGGTGGCGGGCCTGATCAGCGACCCCATGGGCGACGGCGTGGATCTGGTGCTGGATGGGGACAATACGGTGCTTGTGTCCGGCGAGGGCTATGAAAACTCCAACGTGTGGCTGTCCGAGGATCACAGAACCATCTACTGGAACAATGCGAACGGACTGAGCCGTCAGGTGACCCTTACCTACCGGGTGCGGCTGAATGGGACCGGAGCCAAGGAATCCGAGCCGTATGAGATCCCGCTGAACCGGGACGCCATGCTCAATTATCACTATGACGGGACGATGATCCGGGATGCGTTCCCCATTCCTGTGGCGCAGATCACTCCGAAGCCGGAGCAGGTGACGCTGACCTATGAATCCCGCGGCGGCACGGCCTTTGATCCGGAGCACTACGACAAGGGGATGGAAGCAATTCTGGACAAAACCCCGGAGAAGCCCGGCTTTACGTTCCGGGGCTGGTATCTGGACGAGGCCCTGACCCAGCCTGTTACCAAGGTGACCATGGATGCAGATCGGACCGTTTATGCAAAGTGGGAGGAGGACAAAACCCCGGATCTTGATAAGGGCGACCATTCGGCCTATATCATCGGCTATACCGACGGTACCGTTCGCCCCTACCGGAATATTACCCGTGCCGAGGTGGCGACGATCTTCTTCCGTCTGCTCACGGAAGAGAGCCGTCAGGCGCATTGGGCGTCTACCAACGCCTACACGGATGTGCAGGATTCCGACTGGTGCAACAACGCCATTTCGACCCTGACCAATATGGGAATCCTCAAGGGCTATTCGGACGGCACCTTCCGTCCCGGCGAGCCGGTGACACGTGCGCAGTTTGCTGTGATCGCGGCACGCTTTTGTAGTCAGACGGTGGAGGGAACCGCCAGCTTCAGCGATGTCCCGGCGGATTACTGGGCCGCAAAGGAGATCGTCAAGGCCGAACAGCTGGGCTGGATCAAGGGCTATTCGGACGGCACCTTCCGCCCCGGAAAGAACATCACCAGAGCCGAAACCATGACGCTGGTGAACCGTGTGCTGGAGCGGGTCGTGGATCAGGACGGCATTCATCCTGATGTCATGAACTGGAGCGACAACCCCAATACGGGCAAGTGGCCCTATTACGAGGTGCAGGAGGCCACCAATTCCCACGAGTATATGCGCACGGACCGGTATCCGGAGGGACAGAGCTTTAGCTGTGAGAAGTGGACGCAGATGAAGGAAAATCGGGACTGGGCGGCGCTGGAGAAGCAGTGGAAGCAGGAAAATGAGGCGCGCTGAGCCGGGACCATAACAGAAAAGGACGGGAGAACCGGATGCTGATCCGTTCTTCCGTCCTTTCGGGCTGTTCGCCGTCAGTTGCTGCTGCAGCAAATGGGGCAGGGGGAGTAGCCGTTGGCCTCCGCCAGCTTGGTGCTGTAAGCAAGAAAATTCTGCTTGGTAAAATTCTTGCAGTCGTATTTGTGATAATACTTTGTGTCGCTGCCCAGCATCACAAAGACCACATAGGTGTCGTAAAAGCCGACCTCGTCCTGATAGGCACTGTTTTCTCGGGTCAAGGTATCATTGGTGGCCTGAAGCGCTTCATTGTTCTTTTGCGCCGTTTCCAGCGCCGACTGTGCTTCTGTCAGCTGACCATTTAGATCGTCCACTGTGTCATTAAGACTGGTCATCTCCTGCTGTGTCTCCTCCAGTGCCTTTTCGGCCGCAGTTTTATCATATTCCGACTGGCTGACGCTGGACTTCATTTCTCGAATTTGTCCGTTCAGGTCATCTACTTGAGCGGACAGGTCATCTCTTTCGCTTAGCGCATCCTGATATTTGATATCCAACGCGTCCATCTGTGACTGCATGTCCTCCAGCGTGGTTTCTGCGGCGCTTTTCTCCATCTGTGCCTTCTGCGCCTGTACCTGCAGGCCGTCTGTTTTGAGATAGAAGAATACGGCAAGGGCAATGGCTGCAGCGGCAAGTATCACCAGACAGCTGGAAAGAATAATCAGCCGCTTGCGCCATGGATCGGGCTGCATTCCGGTGTTGACGGTATTGGCCGTAGATGCGGGGAGCTTTACCGGTTTCGGATCGGGCGGAGCGACAGCAGGACCTTTTTCATTGATCTCGGAATCGGTTGTGGGCTTCGACTGGGGAGCGGCGTCCTTAGATACTGGAGAGACCGCATCCTCCGGCGGATAGAGCCGCTTTGCGACTTTTTTCGGGGGCGCTTTTTCCGCATCCTCAGACGTGGAAGCGGGGGCGTCAACGGCGGCGAGGGTGCCGTCGGGATTCTTTTGAATGGCTTTGCCGCAGCTCGGACAGAAAACATCGAAATCTTCCAGTGGAGCGCCGCAATTGGGGCATACCATAAAGGCCACCTCCTTGTGATTCTATGGGAAAAGTATACTACAGATTTGGGGTTCTGTAAAGAATGTGGAGAAAAATGCCGGACGAAGGCATTCCTCCGTCCGGCAGGATATTGCGTGATCAGATGGTCAGGCCAAGCTCCGTGCCCGCCTGAATGGCCTGAATGGCCTTTCCAAGCTGATGACAGTTTCCAATGGAAACCGCATCTACGCCGGAAGCAAGCAGTGCCGGGGTGAGGCTGTCGTCGGCATGTACACCGGAGGCAACAACCACGCAGTCTGCGTCATAATGGCGGGTAACTTGGGTGCCGTCCTTTTTGGTTTCGGTGGCGTCTACGCCGGTGGCGGTGATGGCGGTGACCAGCGTATTTTTCAGGAAGGGAACGCCCAGCCGCCCCAGTTCGCCCAGCACCGGCCAGCTGGTGCCGGATTCAAAGCCCAGACCGATCTTTTTGCCCTGCTCCAGCAGCACAACGCTGCGGTCGGAATGGTCAAGACGATCCAGAATATGCTCCATGGTATCGGAATGATGGGTCATGGAGAAGAACAGCTCCTCCGGGGACATGGCGCCCTCACGGGCGAGATACTGGGCGGTGAAGCAGCCGATATAGCTGCCGCCGATGACCACAACACGTCTGCCGGGCATGATCTCACCGGTGAGCACCTGACGGCTGGTATAGACGGGAATGGCATCGGGGGCGGTGGGAAGCACGGTGCGGTTGGGCTTGCCGCCGGTGGCGACAATGACCTTGTCGTAGCCATGGGTGTCCTCCGGTGCGGCGGCTCGGTTCAGAAGAACCTGAACACCGGCGCGGGGGAGGTTCTCCTCGTAGAATTTCAGCAGTTCCCGGAATTCCTGACGGGCGGGAATGTTCACCACCTGCCGGAGCTGACCGCCCAGCGCCGGAGACTGCTCCATCAAGGTCACGTGATGCCCGCGGGAGGCGGCGCGGAGCGCAGCCTCGCAGCCTGCCGGCCCGCCTCCAATCACCAGAATACGCCGGGGTGTCTCTGCCGGATGCACGGGGTATTGCAGCTCTCTGCCGCAGATGCCGTTGACCAGACAGGTGATGGGGCGGTCAAAAAACGTATTGGCAAGACAGCCCTGATTGCAGGCCATGCAGGGACGGATTTCCGCAGGCTGACCGGATTTTGCCTTGTTCGGTAGCTCCGGATCGGCAATCAGCGGACGGCCCAGCCCCACCAGATCCGCCCGGCCCAGAGCCAGCAGCTTTTCGGCGGTGGCGGGATCGGACACCCGGTTGCACATCATTACCGGAACGGATACCACCGAGCGGATGCCCTTGCCCAGATAGGAAAGGCCGCCTCTGGGCAGGTCGCCGGTGAGCTGGGGGATCTTTGTCTCATGCCAGCCGCCGGTGACGTTGAACAGATCCACCCCGGCCTGCTCCGCCAGCGGGGCAAAGGCCATGGAATCGTCAAGGGTATTGGAGCCGGGAACAAAATCGTCTGCGCCCAGCCGCAGGATCAGGGGCGTTTGATCGCCCAGTACGGCCTTGACCTTCTCAATGACCATCAGCGGGAACCGGCAGCGGTTTTCAAAGCTGCCGCCGAATTCATCGGTGCGGAGGTTGGTCAGCGGAGAGAGGAACTGACAGAGCAGATACCCGGAGGAGGCGCTGATCTCCACTGCGTCAAAGCCCGCTTCCACCGCTCGGCGCGCACCGGCGGCATAGTCCTCCAGTAGGTCAAAAATCTGCTGACGGGTCATCTCCGGGGCAGTCTCCCGCGTATAGGAGGCGAAGGTTGCCGAGGGGGACAGGGCATCGCCGCCGCAGGGAACGTCCGCCTTGGGCATATAGCGCCCCGCATGATAGAGCTGTACGGCGACCTTGCCGCCCCGGTCATGCACGCCCTTCGTAAATTCCTGCCAGCCGGGGATGGTGGAATCGTCCGCCAGAGACATGGAGTTGGCCTTTGCACCATAGCCGTCAAACCGGCAGGAGCCGACGATGATCAGCCCTGCGCCGCCCTCCACACGCTTCCAGTAGTATTCGTTGAAGCGGGGGGTGGCATAGCCGTTTTCGGTGTAGAGATGGTGCATGGCGGGCATGACAATGCGGTTTTTGAGGGTCATCGAGCCGATTTGGATGGGGGTAAAAAGTCGGGTATACTGCATGATAAAATGCCTCCTTATGGCGCATTGCGGGTGAAATGGTATACAGCCCCACGGGCGTGAATATAGTGTTTCATCACAAGAAAGAGGTGGAACAGATGGATGAGATCAGGCTTCAGCCAGAGCCGGTAAATCAGGTGCTGCTGCGGGGCGTTTTGCTGGAGGCTCCGGTATTCTCCCACGAAAACCATGGAAAGCAATTTGACCGGCTGATATTGTCTGTTCAGCGGCTTTCCGGAACCTACGATCATCTGGAGATTCTGGCAGAGCATGAAATGGCGGCGGCGCTGGATGCGGTGGTGGGAGCCGCTGTAGAGGTGGAAGGGGAGATCCGCTCCTTTAACAACCACTCCGGTCAGGGCAGGCGGCTTGTGATTTCGGTCTACGCAAGAAGTCTGTGCTGGTGTGATGCACCTCCAGAGAATCAGGTGCGGCTCACCGGGACGGTCTGCCGCCCGCCGGTGTACCGGCATACCCCGCTGGGCCGGGAAATCACGGACGTGATGCTGGCGGTGGAGCGGCGGTATCGCAGGCGGGACTACATCCCCTGTATTCTGTGGGGGAGCGTTGCGAGAATGGCGGCACAGTGTCCGGTGGGGGCGAGACTACAGCTTCAGGGGCGGCTCCAGAGCCGCAGCTATGTGAAGCAGACCCCGGAGGGGCCGGAGGAGCGCACCGCCTATGAGGTGTCCGCCATCACGGCACAGCAGGTGGATTAGCGGCGGGAAAGAATTTCGGACAAAATGGCGTGTGCCGCCTCCTCCTTGTCCATCAGAGGCAGTTGGGTCACGCTGTCACGGGTAATCATGGTAATCACGTTGGTGTTGCCCTGAAACCCGGCGCCTGCATCCTTGACGTTGTTGGCAACGATCATGTCCAGATTCTTTTTGTCCAGCTTCTTCCGGCTGTTTTCCAGCATATGCTCCGTTTCCATGGAGAAGCCGCAGAGGAACTGACCGGAGCGGCGGTGGGTACCCAGATAACCCAGAATGTCCTGCGTCCGGCGCAGGGGAATGGACAGGTCGCTGTCGGATTTCTTGATCTTATTGTCCGCAACCGTTTCCGGGGTGTAATCCGCCACAGCGGCGGCCTTGATGATGATGTCGGCATGCTCTGCCTCCCGTGTCACAGCCTCATACATATCCTGCGCGGTGACGATGGGGATCGTCCGCACCAGCGGGGGATATTTCAGCGCGGTGGGGCCGGAAACCAGCGTAACGTCTGCACCTCGCAGCATGGCGGCGTGAGCAATGGCGTAGCCCATTTTGCCGCTGGAGTGATTGGTGAGATACCGGACGGGGTCCAGCGGCTCCTGAGTTGGGCCGGCGGTGACCAGAATCCGAAGACCCTGCAGATCCTTTTTACAGGCCAGAACCGCTTCAATCCGGTCATAGATATCGTCCGGCTCCGGCATCTTGCCCTGGCCCACCGCGCAGCAGGCCAGATGACCGGAAAGCGGCTCCATGACGATAAAGCCCCGCTGCCGCAGCACGGAGAGATTCTCCTGAGTAGCGGGATTCTCGTACATATTGGTGTTCATGGCGGGAACCAGCAGCTTGGGACAGGTACAGGCCAGTGCCGTTGTGGAGAGCATGTCGTCTGCCAGACCCCAGCGCAGCTTGGCGATGATATTGGCGTCCGCTGGAGCAATCACCAGCAGCTCGGCTTCCCGCGCCAGTGCGATATGCTCCACCTTGGAGGTGTCCATGGGGTCAAAGGTATCCGTGTGGCAGCGGTTGCCGGACAGGCTTTCAAAGGGAATGGGGGAAACGATTTTCTGTGCATTGGCGGTGAGGATGGTTTCCACATGGAATCCGCCCTTGACCAGCCGAGAGCAGAGATTTGGAATTTTATAAGCAGCAATACCACCGGTAACGCCCAGCAATACATGAGTTTTCTCAGGCATGAGAATGAACCTCCTTCATATGAGGGGAAAAGCGCACCCGCTCATAATATCTCACACTATCATATCATTTTTTCCGGCAAATACAAGAAGAAACTGTTTGGCTTCCGTGGAGTGTGGGGGGACTTGATTATTTGGGCGGATTCAGGTAAAATAGCAGGGACGCATATCTTTTGCGGAAAGGAATGAATCTGGATGATCTTGACGCTGAGTGTAGAAAATACCAATCTGGTAATGGGGTGCTTTGACGGAGACGTTCTGCGGTTCACCTCACGGCTGGCGGCGGATCGGAATAAAACCGGCGATGAATACGCTATCAGCTTCAAGAGCATTCTGGATATGCACGGCATCCGCCGGGAGCAGATTACCGGCAGCATCGTGGCCTCGGTGGTTCCGGCGCTGATCCGGGAGATCATGGAGGCGCTGCGGCTGACCCTTGGGAAGGAGCCGCTGCTGGTGGGGCCGGGGGTCAAGACCGGGCTGAATATCCTCAGCGACAACCCCGCCGCATTGGGCAGCGATCTGGTAGTAAACGCAGTTGCTGCCACCAACGAATATCCCGCCCCGCTGATCGTCATTGATCTGGACACCGCCACTACCCTGCTGGCGGTCAATGAGAAAAAGGCGTTTGTGGGGTCGATCATTGCGCCGGGGGTGAGCATTTCGGCCCGCGCGCTGGCGGAATCCTGCGACCAGCTGCCCCAGATCACCATTGAGCCGCCCAGAGAGCTGATCGGGCGGAACACGGTGGACTGCATGAAGTCCGGCGTGGTATTCGGCATTGCCGCCATGCTGGATGGCATGGTAGACCGGATGGAGCGGGAGCTGGGGGGAGACTGCTGTGTGGTGGTCACGGGGCCGATGGCTGATGTGATTGTACCACACTGCCGCAGAGAGATGACGGTGGATCCGACGCTGCTCCTGAAGGGACTGGGGAGGATCTACGAGAAAAACAATCGGAAGTAATTCTTTGGGAGCTATCATCGGCGTGTCCGGTGAAAGGATCCCTGTGCGCCGGGACTGTCGGCACAGTTCCGGCGCTTTTCTATGGAGGAACCTATGAATCAGTTGAAATTTCGCCGGGGCTGCGCTCTGGCGGTAAGTATGTGTATGCTGCTGACCGGCTGCACACTGGGCGGCCAGAGCAGCGAGCAACAGGAGGCGCCCGCACCGGCGCTGTCCATGGCGGAAGCGCCGCAGTCCACGGCGTCCCCGATGGAGCAGACCGGCTATGGCTATCTGGCGGAGGAGCAGACCCTGTCAGAAACGGCGATTTTTGCACGGCTGTGCCTGATGGGGGAGAAGCCTTGGCTGGTGGAGCAGGCGGAGGACGGCAGCGTGACCCTGCGGGATCTGGAGGGAAATCAGGCAGTTTCCGCCGCCTCCGTCACCGGGGCGGTGCTGGGAGCCTGCGGCAGTGAGCATGCCATCTGGCTCTGTCTGGAGCAGGACGGCGCACTGCTGCTCCAGCAGCTGGATGAGCAGGGCAATCCGGGTTCATCGCTGACCTTGCCGGAGAGCGGCGTCTATCCCGTGGATCTGGCGATGGACGGAAACGGCTATTTTTATGTGCTGACCTCGGAGCAGGTGCTGGTATACAGCGAGAGCGGGAAGAATATCTCCAGCCTCAAGCTGTCCGGCGGCAGCGTGGGCATGCGGCTGGCGGCGCTGGCGGGTGGTCAGGTGGTGCTTACCTCCTCGGAAAACGGGAAGGGGAATGCGGTTCGGCTGCTGACTACGGAATCCATCGGAAAGGATCTGACCGATGATTCCAGCCGGTTCCTCTCCTATGGGGGCTATCAGGCGCTGCTGTCCGGCGGCGGAAACCTGTATGCCATGGATCCGGAGACGAACCAGATGGAGGTGCTGCTCAACTGGGTGGATTCCGGCGTGGATCCCGGCATTCTGGCAGACTGTATCGGCGGCAGTCAGGAGCGCATCTGGTATCTGACCAGCAGCGAAGCCGGCATGGTGCTTGGTGTACTCCAGCGCACGGACGCAGCGGAGCTTCCCACGCGGGAAACGCTGAATGTGGGCGTTGGCGGCAGCGTGGACGCAGCATTGACGGCGCGGATCACGGCGCTGGCGGTGGACTATAACCAGTCGCAGGAGGAAAACAGGATCCATCTGGTGGACTACAGCCTCTATGGGGACGGCGACAGCCGGCTGGCGGCGGATGCCGGGGATCTCGACCTGGTCGTAGGTGACGCAGCGGTGATGGACGCATCGGGGCTTTCTGACCTTGACAGCCTGTATGATGATGAGGTGGGGACCGATACCCTGCTCTCCGGCGTACAGAACGCCGTCAAGGCGGATCGGATGCCCCTGAGCTTCTATATTGAAACGCTGGTTGGAACGGCGGACAATGTGGGGCAGAAGCAGGGCTGGACGCCTCAGGAGTTTGCGGATACGGTGGCAGCGCATACGGATCTGGCGGTGCTGAAAATGTGCAACAGCTATGATGCGCTGAGCGTACTGCTAGAGGGCTATACCGGCACTGCGGAGGGCATTGCGCCGCTGCTGGAGGCGTGCAGCACGATTCCGGTGGATGATCAGGCGCTGTATGCCCTTGCTGCCAACGCCGCCGCAGACGATGAGACGGCCTGTGTGAAAAACGGCACGCTCCTGCTGACCCAGGCGCAGCTGAAGGACTTTATGGATCTCCGGGAGCTGTCCGCAAAGGTGGGTGACGGCCTTGTATATAAGGGCTATCCTGCGGAATCGGGCAACGGCACCCTGCTCCATTTTACGGCTTATCTGGGCATTCCGGAGGGGAGCCGGCATCAGGCAGCGGCATGGGAATTCCTCAAGAGCGTTGTAATCGGTAGCAGCGATTTTCTGGGGGCGCAGGGGCTGGGCTTCCCGGTGCTGGAGCAGGATTTCATGGATATGGCTCAGGCTGCGACCCAGAAGATCAGTTTCCAGAACGAAGCCGGTGAGACGGTGGAGCAGGATCCGGTGATCTGGGTGGACGGAGAAGCACAGACGGCAGCGCCCTTTACGGACAGCGAGATTCAGTCGCTGGTGGAGTGGATCGGCGGCGTCAGCGGTGCTTATGGGTGCAGCCAGAACCGGCTGGAAACCGGAACGCAGGCATTGAAGCTTGTGATCGAGGAAGGAACCGCCGCCAAGGATGCGGCGAAAGAGATCGCGGAATAAAAGCAATATGGCAAAATGCACAGCCAATGGAGAACATCCGCTGGCTGCGCATTTTTCAGGAGAAAACGGTGCAGTCTCGATTGAGACTGCACCGTTTCAATGATTTGTTAATGTAATGCCGGGAAGAACTGCGTGGCAAAGACCAGCGCCGCCTTGAGCGCAGTGACGTTTTTCAGCCCTACCACCAGAATCATCATCAGGATCAGGGCGATCTCCAGCACCTTGCGTCGGGAAAACACATAGTCCAGCAGCTGAAAGACCATTGCCAGAAACGCCCAGCCAAAGTACAGGGTATAGAGCATCAGACCGTTGTCAATGGTACCCCAGCCCACGATTCCCAGCAGCAGCAGGGAGAAGGCCATCCAAGCGAGACAGATGCGGGAGAAGCGGACCTTCGGCTTGACCGCAACGCCGCCCAGAGAAAGCGCCAGCACCCCAAGGCCGGTCAGCCGCCAATGAGTCGCTGGCATCATCTGCCAGGAGACGTGGCGATAGGAATCGAAATCCACATGGGAGGCGGGAGCAGCCAGCGTGGAGCCTACGAAGTTCACGTACTGCATCAGCTTGTCGTGCAGCGAAACATCCACGCCGGTATAATAGCCATAGCCTTCAATATAGCTGGGAATGTCCAGAAAGGCCGTCAGCTGACCGGAGAGGATCATTACCGCAAAGAACGCACCGCAGAGCTTCAAGGTGCGGAGTACAAATTTCTTAAAACTGTGATCCCATGTAATCAGCGGGAAGAAAATACCGGAGGTCAGCATGGAGCCGGTGGCAGCAATATAGCCAAGGCTTCCCCCGACCGGGTCATCCTGCAAATAAATCATCAAAATGAGGTAGAACACGGCGAACAGATACTGCTCGGCGGTCAAAGAGAAGATCAGCACCGGATAGCTGATGCAAAGAAGCCCCAGAAACAGCGCCTTGCGGTAGCTCTCCAGCCCCAGCATCCGGGCGACCAGAATGGCGGCGACCAGAAACAGCAGCATCTCCATGATCTGCAAGATGGTCACATAGCCGCTGGGCAGGAAGAAAAGAACTTTGGAGAGGATCCATGCGCACTGAGAAAAGGGCATGGCGAATACGCCGAAGAGGGGCTGACGCAGGTCGTTCTGATCTGCACCGATGTTCCGGAACACATCCGTATGGACGAGATATCCGGAATCGGCGGAATAGATCAGGTCAAAATTGTACCATGCGCCATTGATGTGCGCCCCATAAAAGGCCTGAGTGCAGAGATAAGTCAGGGCAATGAGGATAGAAAACACAATCCATGCAGACAGCAGAAACATACGCTCTGTAAAATCGGAGGTGCGCCAGAACTGTTTGGCGTGGTTCCACATAAATCGCACGAACCAGAGCAGATAGCCGAACAGCATGGGCAGAGAAACCAGCGCCAGCAGCCACGGGATCAGGCGAATGGGACCGGTGGGGAGATGGAGCCAAGTAAAAAGCTTGCCCATCCAGCTGCCACAGGTGGTGTAAAAGGTGGATTTGGCGCGGTACAGCTCCGCCAGCGTGATCACCAGCGCCGTCAGGCACAGCCCCCAATGGGTATCCTTGAATATTGCGGAAAGAAACTCCGTTCGGAAGATCAGCACGCCCAGCAGGAGCAGCGATAGAATACTGGTTACGGCGAAGCTCAGCTTAGATTCC
>CAJKSU010000072.1 GCA_905202605.1 uncultured Eubacteriales bacterium | reverse complement strand
CTCAACGAAGTTGTCACCGGTGCGGTGGACTACGAAAATCTGTCGATCACCTGCCTTCCTATGGGTTCCGGCAACGACTTTATCAAACAATTCCCCAATCCCGCAGCCTTTTCGGAGCCAGCGGCCTATTGTAACGTTACCGAAAAGCGTCTGGATCTGATGGAGGTGTGCGGTAGTCTGGCGGTAAACGTCTGCTCGGTGGGCTTCGATGCCAGAATCGGAACGCAGATTGACCGGTATCGCCGTATCCCGCTGCTATCCGGCCCACGAGCCTATTGGGTCAGCGTTTTGGTCAATCTGGTGCGCGGGGTGGTAAAGCCCTGCCGGGTGGAGCTGCCCGGATATCCGCCGGTGGATGAGAAAATGACGCTGTCCTGCGTATGCAACGGGAGCTGGTACGGCGGCTCCTTCCACCCGGTGCCGGAGGCCGACAGCAGCGACGGCCTTTTGGATGTGCTGCTGGTCAAGCGGGTTTCCAGACTAACCGTCGCGCGGGTCATTGCCGCCTATCAGAAGGGACGGTATGCGGATTACCCGGAGCTGATTGCCCATTACCGGGTTCCATCCCTGCGGATTCTCACCCCTGAACCGGAGCCGGTCAATCTGGACGGGGAGCTGATCCACAGCCGTGATACGCAAATCACCGTACTGCCCGGACGGCTTCGATTCTTCGCCCCCACAGATGTGTGGACAAGCGCAACATAAGCATGCTGCGCCGCAAAGCACTAGGCTTTGCGGCGCAGTTTTTATCTTTTGATTTGGTTAGCCTTCCTTCCCCGAACCGCTGACCTCCGGCGCCGCCGGAGTCACCGTGGGGACAGGCGTCTGACTGGGCGTCGGCTCCGCCGACGGCTGTGCCGCAGAAGGTGTCGGGCTGGCCTCCGGCGCTGCGGGAGTCACAGACGGCTCCGGTGCGGGGGATTCTGCCGGTTCTTCGGTGGTCGCAGGCTGCTCCGGCGTAGGCTCCGGTGCAGGAGATTCGCTGGGCTGCTCCGGCTCCGTGGGCTTCTCCGCCTCTATGGCATCGAGATACCGTGCCAGACGTACCAGAACCGTTACACCCTCCCGGCGGGTCAGGATCACATTGGGCCGGAACGTTCCGTCGGTATAGCCCTTGATCAGGCCAATAGCAAGCGCCTTCTGCACCGACTCTCTGGCATAATTTCCGATTTGATTCTGATCGGAGAAGCTCAGCTCCTGACTGTCCAGCGTCAGCCCCTTCATCTCCTCCAGATAGCGCACCACCATGGTGACCAGTTGCTGACGGGTAATGGGCGCATTGGGCGCAAAGGTGGTTTCTGTCATGCCCTGAACGATCTTATTCTCATAAGCCCAGTTGACGGCAGGTGCATAATACCGGGACTGATCTACATCTGTAAAGCCGCAGACAGGCGCGGAAGCCGTATCCGCATTTGCCATGCGAGCCAAAACGGTTACCACCTGAGCGCGGGTCATATTGCTGCTGGGATCAAAACGGATTGGCGTAACGCCCTTGAGCATATCCCGTTCTGCCGCTTCCAGCACACTGTCTAAAAACCAGTCGGTTGCATTCAGATCATAGAACACATCCCCTTGGAACATGGCAACCAGTGTCTGGGGCTTCTCCACCGTATAGGCATAGGACATATCCTGCGACAGGAGCGTGCCATCCAGCGCATACCAGCCCTGGAAGCTGCGGCCCTCCTGAGGCTGTGCAGTCAGGATGGCCTGACTGCCTACGGCATAGGCGCCGCCGCCGGATGCAGAACCGCTGCGGGAGGTCTTCAATGTGATATTCGCACCGAACCGTGCGGTTATCGTGGTGCTTCCGGTTACATCGAAGGAATAGGATGCGCTATCGCTGAGCTTGGCTCCATCCTGACCATACCAGCCCAGGAAGGTATAGCCATCGGCGGGCAATGCCGTCAGGGTGACCTTGGCTCCGGATGCATAGCTTCCGCCGCCGGTGACGGTACCGCCGCCCTCCGCACGAGCTGTTACGGTATACAGGCCGTCAAACTGCGCATATAACGTGGTATTTCCACTCACAGTAAAGCTGATATTGGCGCTGCCGGACAGGAATTTTCCGCTGCTGTCATACCAGCCGGAAAAGACCGAGCCGCTTGCGGGCTTTGCCGTAAGAATTGCCGTCTTTCCCGCCGCATATGCGCCGCCGCCGGTGACGGTACCGCTGCCGCTGCCCTGAGTGCGGACGGTAACTGTATAGACCCGTGGAGCATAGGTTCCATAGGATTTCAAAATGGTAAATATGCTGCTGTTGAATTTTTCACAGTAGCCGCTGCTCTGGAACTGGCTCAGGCTGTAGACGTTGGGATACTCAAACAGACAGGAGATATAGCCCAGCGTTGTGGTATAGGCGGTAAAGTACCCGCTGCCATTCCGGCAGCTGGCATGGGTGTTGTAGGGGAATGCCGACTTGAGCGTTTTATACAGGACGTTATCCTTACCGTTAGAGGTAATGATCTGAGAGAACCATCCGTGAACGTCAAAGCAGATATTCACGCCGCTGCCCTTTACGTCCTGCACGAACTGCGCCAGCGCCGCAGATTCCCGGCAGGCCAGAGGATAAGTTCCATTATAGTTTCTGGCATCGGTGCGTTTAACCCATGCCGTGGGGAAGCTTCTGTTCATGTCAATGCCATGGGCCGAGGAAAGCGTTCCGCTGCTGGTGAGATAGGTGGTGGTAAGCCGTCCGGGACCGTTGTTGGTGGTGCCGTCCAGCAGGCCGTCAGGATTCATGCTGGGCAGAACATACACCGTCCAGTCATAATCGTCCAGCAGCGCAATGTTATTGCTGAGCTGATTCATCATCTGCCCCGCCGCATACACCAGCGCACCGCCGTCTCTATCGTAATTGTCCTCAAAGCCATGGATCTCATAGCCCAGCACCATTACATTTTTGCCGGAGCCGAACTTGTACGCCATCAGCGCCCGTCCCTTTCCGGAAACACCGTATGTAATCGCGGTCGCATTGGCGGGAATGGTCAAATTGGAGCTGTCATAGGCCGCTGCCTGTCCGGTGCAGAATAGGGCGCACACCAGAAGAAACAGGCAGGGAAGCCATGTGCGGCATCGAGCGTTCATATTCATGTTCCCCTCTCTTTCCATTTTTCGTACACTTATATAGACGACAAAAGTTGCAGAGCCGTTGCATTTTTCGGATTCTTCGTGTCCATTGTACGAGACAAATTCCAACAGGTCAATATGCCGCGGAAAGAAAATGCCCCGAACCAGCCTGTCCTGGTTCGGGGCGGTGAGGAGGATCCAAAAAGGATCAGCTTCTAATTAGCCGGGAGGGGGAGCGCCATAGGGGGGAGGTCCGGGAGGGCCTGCAGGGGCTGCGGGAACCTCACCGTTGAGATAGCGCTGGTAAGCAGCCTGATAGCAGGCAGTGACCTCATCAATGCCCATGCCCTCGATGTGGGAGACATACTCGTCAAACTCCGCAAGGTCGCGGTTGCCAATGACAAATTCCAGCACGGACTGCTCAATATAGGTCTTGATGTCACCATAGAATTGGTTGACCTCATTGGACTCTTCGGTATTCAGGGCAGTGCTGCCAATGCCGCGTCCAACGCTCATGTTGCTCTGCCAGATCGAGCTGGCTTCCTTCTGCGCCTGCGTATAGCCGGACTGCTCACGGGTTTCGTCCCGATAGAAGGGGCCGCGATCCAGACAGTACATAAACAGTGCCACGGTAGTGGACATGTCTGGGTTATTCAGTACCAGATCCGTAAATACAGGGACGTGGTTCTCGTCATACTCAAAGCTCTCGCCCTCGATGCCATAGTTGCACAGCAGAGCGCCCTCGTCAGTGTACATATAGTTGCACCACTGCATCAGCAGCTCGGGGCACTCACACTGGGTGGAAATGGACCAGGGGGTGGAAGCGGCATAAGCGCGCTCCTCTTTAAAGGGGATGGTATCGCCGGACTTCTGTACGAAATCCGGGATGGCAACCAGTTCAAAGCCCTCGGTGTTGGAGGCATCCTCCAGAGTTGCGATATAGGTAACCTCGGCATAGAACACGCCGGCACGGTCTGCCAGAATCACATCGGTGGGCGGGTTCTGGAAATCGGTATAGGACATGAAATCCTGCCAGATCAGCCCTTCCTGATACCAGTCATGGATCATGGTCAGATAATCCTTAAACTCCGGCTGAATGGGGCCATACATCACGGTATCGTCCACCTGATAATACGGCTCACTCATGGCGGCATCTGCCACCAGACCAAAGATGCCGTAGCCCTCGACAAGACCATTGTTGATGCCGGTGGCGGCATAGTTCAGCAGCAGCGGTGCATCTGCGCCCTTCTTTTCCTTGAACGCCTTCAGCACATCATGCAGCTCGTCATAGGTCTCAGGAGCATCCAGTCCCAGCTCATCCAGCCAGTCCTTCCGGATCATGGGTCCAAAGGTCTGGGTGGTTTCCGTCTGCATGCTCAGCTGCGGCATACCTGCCAGCCAACCGCTTTCGGTCAGAGCTTCCGGCACGGCATCGGGATACGCCTCCATCAGCTTACAGATCTGAGGGGTCAGTTCTTCGGTAAGGTAGGGCAGGTGATCAATGAGAATCTCGTCTGCAATCGCCGCCTCGCCGCCGTTGGTGTACAGCGTTGTGGCATTGGAAATGATGTCAGAGAGATCATTGGATGCCACCATCAGGTTGAACTTTTCGGATTCGGTATCGGGGTTTACAACGGTAAACTCCAGATTGACGCCGGTACGGCTGGCAAGCTCATTCCACAATGCGCAGTCATTTCCGATGTCCTCGGTGATTTTCAACACGTTGGGGTTGACGCCCATCCACATGGTCACGGTCACCGGCTCCTCCGTCAGGGGCAGATCTACATTGCCCAGAGGATTGGCAGGCCATGAAGTGGGGGTATCCGCTTCTGCCGCGGAGGACTCCGGCGCAGATGCCTCCTCCGCAGGTGCGGGGGCAGGTGCTGACGCTTCCTGAGCAGGCGGCGCTTCCGCAGACTGTGCAGGCTCCGATGCGGACGCTGCGGAGCTGGCGATGGATTCGGTTCCGCCGCAGCCAGCCATCAGTCCGGTCAGCATGCCCAGCGCAAGAAGCATTGCAAGCAGCTTCTTTTTCATTGGCTTTTCTCCTTTTCTTCAAGATCGAACGGGTAACAGACCCTTTTCATTTATCAGTATACGAATTTTCAGGAAACGGCACAAGATTCAAAAAATTCACAGTAGTATCAAAAATACAATAGAGTCAAAAAATGATACTCGAAGTTAGAAATTGATATGAAAAGCCTCTCCGGTATTCCAGAGAGGCTACACTTCTATTTACCTGAGATCTGAGAGGGGGATTTTCTTTTCCGAGGCAAGATTCTGAATTCTGCTCACCAGCATCGCCCAACTGTTCCCCGCACCCTCCACCGCGCTTTTCTTTAAATAGATGGAGCCGCCGCCGGTTTTCAGGCATACGGCCTCCTCCGTGGTCTGCTTCCGCCCTCGGAAGCCGGTTCGTTCGGTAATGGTAGTCAGCGAAATCTCCTCAATCCGTGCAGACATATCCAGCATCCTCCTCTATTAAATGACTTAAGAAACGGCGTTTAATTGGCTTCTCTATGACTATATTCCATTTTGCAGAAAAAAACAAGGGAAAATCCTGACGGAAGGAAAAAGTGCTCAGTCCGCTTATGGTCCATTTCCTTTTTGAACCTGGCACCTTTGCCATCAAATGCGAATTTTTATGCGTCTTTTTGGGCTAGAATTGGATGGTTCGCTGGTTTTGAGAAAAAACCTGCGGAAACTATTGCAATCCCTCAAAGATGCTGGTAGAATAGGTGGGCAATATTAAAAGTAAGGAGTTGTTTGTTGTTGGAAAACCTGTTTCTGTTGGGCTTCATCGGCGCTGCGGTTGCACTGATTTTTGCATTTATTCAGCGCGGCGTCGTTATGAAGCACTCCGAAGGTAACGACAAAATGGTAGAAATCGCACAGGCCATCCGGGACGGTGCAAATGCTTACCTCAAGCATCAGTACATGACCGTTGGCAAGGTGTTCGCCATTGTGTTCGTAATCCTTCTCATTATGGCATTCGCGGGCGGCGATATGCTGTCCAAGTTTACCCCCTTCGCATTTATCACCGGTGGTGTGTTCTCCATGCTGGCTGGCTTTATCGGCATGAAGATCGCTACCAACTCCAATGCCCGTACCGCTCAGGCTGCTTATGAGGGTCTGAACAAGGGTCTGCGCGTTGCATTCTCCTCCGGCTCCGTCATGGGCTTCACCGTAGTTGGGCTGGGCATGCTGGACGTTACCATGTGGTTCTGCATCCTGCACTTCGCGTTCGGTATCACCGATCCCGTTGAGCTGGGCAACATCATGGTTATGAACGGCATGGGCGCTTCCTTCATGGCTCTGTTTGCCCGTGTTGGCGGCGGCATCTACACCAAGGCTGCCGACGTCGGCGCTGATCTGGTTGGTAAGGTCGAGGCCGGCATTCCTGAGGATGACCCCCGTAACCCCGCTACCATCGCTGACAACGTTGGCGACAACGTTGGCGATGTTGCAGGCATGGGTGCTGACCTGTACGAGAGCTATGTTGGCTCCATTCTGGCTACCTTTGCTCTGGCTGCTACCGCCGGCTATGGCTTTAAGGGCATGCTGCTGCCTCTGATGATTGCTGTCACTGGCATGGTTTGCTCCCTGATCGGCTCCTTCATGGTCAAGACCAAGGAAGACGCTGACCAGAAGTCCCTGCTGAAGACCCTGCGTACCGGTACCTATTCCGCTGCTGTTCTGGCTGCAATCTGCGCTGCTGTTCTGACCTATGTGATCATGGGCAACATGGGCATCTTTGTCGCCATTCTCTGCGGTCTGATCGGCGGCTGTGCTATCGGCTACTTCACCGAGTACTACACCTCTGATACCTACAAGCCCACGCAGGAGCTGGCTGCAGCTTCCGAGACTGGTTCCGCCACCATCATCATTGGCGGTATCTCTCTGGGCCTCAAGTCCACCGCTTCCTCCATTCTGATTGTCGGCGCCGCTGTTCTGATTTCCTACTTTGCAGCTGGCGGCTCCCTGACCATCGTGGATGAGGCCGGCGGTTTCACCGCAGCATTCAATCAGGGCCTGTACGGCATCGGCATCGCCGGTGTTGGCATGCTCTCCACTCTGGGCATCACTCTGGCAACTGACGCTTACGGTCCTGTTGCAGATAACGCCGGCGGCATCGCTGAGATGGCTGAGCTGCCTGAGTTCGTCCGTGACCGCACCGACGCACTGGATTCTCTGGGCAACACCACTGCTGCTACCGGTAAGGGCTTTGCCATTGGCTCTGCTTCCCTGACCGCTCTGGCTCTGCTGGTTTCCTATGTCAGCATCGTTCAGACCAAGACCTCCGATGTCCTGAACTTCTCCCTGACCAGCCCCACCGTTCTGGTTGGCCTGTTCATCGGCGCTATGCTGACCTTCGTATTCTCCGCCTTCACCATGGGTGCTGTGCAGACCGCTGCTCAGACCATCGTGACCGAGGTTCGCCGTCAGTTCAAGGAGATCCCCGGCATCATGGAGTACAAGGCAAAGCCCGACTATCAGGCTTGCGTTGGCATGTGCACCAAGGGCGCCCTCCACGAGATGGTCGTTCCCGCACTGCTGGCAATCATTGTTCCCATTGTTACCGGCCTGATCCTTGGCCCCACCGGCGTAGTTGGCCTGCTGGGCGGCGTATCCGTTACCGGCTTCGCTATGGCAGTCTTCATGTCCAACGCTGGCGGCGCTTGGGATAACGCCAAGAAGTACATTGAGAGAGGCAACCACGGCGGCAAGGGCAGTGAGCAGCATAAGGCAGCTGTCGTTGGCGATACCGTTGGCGATCCCTTCAAGGATACTTCCGGTCCTTCTCTGAACATCCTCATCAAGCTGGTTTCCACCGTTTCCATCGTGTTCTCCGGCCTGATCGTGGCGTTCAACCTGTTTGGTATTCTGCATCTGTAATTTCATACAGAAAAGCTCCGGGCTGTCGCATCTGCGGCAGCCCGGTTTTTATGTTCTTTGAGAAGATAATCGCTTTAGCAGATTTCCTTTCCAATTGGAAGAAAGCACAGCAGCAGCACCACACCGCTTTCCAGAATCCCGCGCACCACGGACAATGTGGGGGACGCTCCAAACAGCAGCGGCGAAATACGCCGTCCAGTTTCCTGAACGGCGCATTGGAACCATTGCACTGCTGCATCCCGCGGCAGCTTAGACCAGCCGAATGGCCTCCGGCCCCTTGAACTCCATGGCGGACATATCCTCCAGATAGAAGCAGATATGATGATAGCCGGTCTGGGTATTATAGGTCTTCTCCAAGAAGGGGGCGCTTTGATACATAGCCTCCTGCACCTCATCCCGATCGTCCATTACCGCCTTTCCTCGTACCCGGACAAACGTACCATTGTTGAAGGCGCAGACCTCCAAATGGGGATCCTTCATCAGTTGGGCATAGGCCGCCTTATGGGTGCCGCAGCCGAAATACAGCTTATTCTCAAACACCATGGTAAATCCAAAGGGGCGAACCCGCGGCTCGCCGTCCTCCACGGTAGCAAAGTAAAATACGCCGCCGATCTTATCCTGAAGCTCCTGCATGGTAATCATATGACATAACTCCTTTTTCTGATGAGTTTTTGTTATTATACCGAACTTTTTCACGGATGACAAGGTGTTGCAACGGGAAAGTTTTCGTGGTAGGATAGGGGTATCAAACCAATGAGGTGAAAACCATGAAACAGTTTAAGCGTGTTATGCTTTTTTTATTGGATTCCGTGGGCATTGGCGCACTGCCGGATGCTGAAAAGTACGGAGACGCCGGAACCGCAACCATTCAGCACACTCTGGAGGGCAATCCCGGCCTCAATCTTCCCCATCTGGAGCAGCTGGGGCTAATGCAGATCCCCGGCATGGAGCGGTTCTCCACCGGCGCAGCGCCAACGGGCATTTATGGAAAATGCATGGAGCTGTCCAAGGGCAAGGATTCCATCGTGGGTCATTGGGAGGTCATGGGCGTTCCCACCCGCATGGCCTTTGACACCTTCCCGGAGGGCTTCCCTCAGGAGATCATCGACGCCTTTACCAAAATGATTGGTCGCGGCATTCTAGGCAACGAGGTGGCCTCTGGCACGGAGATCATTGCCCGACTTGGGGAGGAGCATCAGAAAACCGGCTTCCCCATTGTCTATACCTCCGCCGACAGCGTATTCCAGATCGCCGCCCATGAGGAGACGGTACCGCTGGAAACTCTGTATCAATGGTGCCAGATGACGCGAGATATGCTGGACAAAATGGGCTTCGGCGTTGGCCGAGTCATCGCCCGCCCCTTTGTCGGTACGCCGGGGAACTATGTGCGCACCGCCAACCGCCACGATTACGCCGCTTGCCCGCCCGAGAAAACGGATCTGGAGCTGCTCACCGAGCAGGGCATCGAAATTCATTCCATCGGCAAGCCCGTGGACATCTTCCCGGAGGCGAAGTTCACCAGCACGGTAAAGACCTCCGACAACTTCATCGGCATGGCAGAGGCGCTGAAGGCAGTTCGGGAAAGGGAAGGGCTGGTGTTCATCAACCTTCTGGACTTCGACATGAAGTGGGGCCACCGCCGGAACATTGCGGCCTACGGCGCCGGGCTCAAAGCCTTTGATAACTATCTGCCGCTCATTCAGGACGCCATGGATGACGATACCCTGCTGGTGATCACGGCGGATCACGGATGTGATCCCACCCATACCGGCTCTGACCATACCCGTGAGCATATCCCTGTACTGCTGTGGTACCGAGGCATCACCCCCGCTGCCGCCGGGATTCGCGAGACATTCGGGGACGTTGGCGCAACGGTGCTCCGTGCATTGGGCGCACCTGCTCCCAAGGTGGGCAAAAGCATTCTGTAAACAGATATTCGATACGATAACGGTGCGTTCCAGCTGGAGCGCACCGTCTTTTTGCTGCCAATCAATCTGCTATGGAGTATACCAATTGGGCATGGTTTATACCGCAGTTTTTTGTGGAAAGTGCTTGAAAGCCGCCATGGTTCATGATACCATAGCATTAGAATTCTAAGCATTGATACGATAAGGAGGAGATTTTTGTGCGCTATCAGAACCTGCTGTCCCCCATTATGGTAGGCGGGCAGATTATTAAAAACCGACTGACGTACCCTAACGCATCCCCCCATTTTCTTCAGGGGCCTGAGACATATCCCGCAGAGGGCTACCGTGCCTTCGCCGCTAATCTGGCAAAGAACGGTGCGGCCATCGTGGACTTTGCCGAGTGGGCAGAGTATCCCCAGCAGCGCCACGGCCCCATGGATATGGATATGACCCATATGCAGGCCTTTGATATGACCGACCCCGCCGTTCACAACTATGTGTCTCAGATGTGCGAGGAGGTTCATTTTTATGGCTCCAAGATCATTCTGACCACCAATATGGTGTTTCCGGAGGGCTTCTCCCTGTATGGAGGCAGAGGCATGGGTCCTATGGGCAAGCCCACGGAAAAGCTCCCGACTGACCGGATGCACGAGGTGGTTGAGCTGACCGTTGCAAAGCTTCGCCGCTATAAGAATCTCGGCTATGACGGTGTCAGCTTTCGTGCCGATATGCTGATGAATCCCGGCGGACAGCGGGACGACCAGTATGACGGCGGCACCGTAGAAAACCGCACCCGCCTGTTCCATGAAGTATGTTCCGCCCTGCGGAAGGCCTTTGGAAAGAAGTTCATCATCGAGGCCGTTCTGGCATGGGAGCAGAACAACGGCTACGGCGGCAACGCAAAGATGGGCGGCGGCTACTGTGAGGACGATGCAATTGAGTTCATCCGTCTGTTTGACGATGTGGTAGATATTCTGGAGGTTCGCGAGCATGACGGCTGTGCCTCCCATCCCACGGGCTATAACTTTACACAGGGTGTCCATCCCGCAGTGGAATTCTGCGCCAAGGTCAAGAAGATGGGCTTCCACATGCTCATGAAGCCCATCGGCGGCTTTCAGGAGCCGGACGAGATGGAGCGCTACCTGATCGAGGGCAAGTGCGACATGTTCGGCATTGCCCGCGGCTTTATGGCAGACAACGAATATGGCAAGAAGCTCTATGCCGGTCAGGGCGAGGATATCACACCCTGCCTCAAGTGCAACAAGTGCCATGGCGTCATCCTGCCGGAGCCGGATCCCTGGACCTCCGTCTGCTCTGTCAATCCCCTGATGGGTCTGGGTCACAAAATACACCGGCTGGTGGAAAAGTCCGCAGAGCCGAAGAAGGTCGCAGTCATCGGCGGCGGCCCCGCCGGTATGCGCGCAGCCATCTACGCTTCCCAGCGTGGACACGATGTGACTCTGTACGAGAAGTCCGGCAAGCTGGGCGGTCAGCTGTTCCACAGTGACTATTTCCCCTTCAAGTGGCCCATCAAGAACTTTAAGAACTGGCTGATCTATGAGCTGGGCAAGTCCAATGTCAAGGTCATTATGAACACCGAGCCGTCCCGGCAGATGATCGTTGCGGGCGGCTATGACGTGGTACTGGCTGCCACCGGCGCACGAGTCAATATTCCCAATATCCCCGGTCTTAAGGACGAAGCTGGCAAACTGAAGCCGGAGTACATGTCCTGTTTGGATACTTGCGGCAGAGAGCCGGAGCTGGGCAAGCACGTGGTCATCGTCGGCGGCTCCGAGGTTGGCATCGAGACTGCCATGTATCTGTGCGGCAAGGGTCATGATGTTACAGTTCTGACCCGTCAGAAAAAGCTGGCGCACAATGCCTCCGGCCTGCACTACATCACCATGGCCTTTGTCAAGGCCGGCCCCAATGGGGAGGCCAGAGAGGCTTCCGCATGGGAGGCTTACGACAACCTCACCGGCATCACTGAGGCAGAGACAGTCAAGGTGGAGGGCAGCACCGTCACCTACCGCATGGCAGACGGCGAGCATACCGTCACCGGCGACAGCGTTGTGATCTGCGGCGGCATGACGCCCCTCACCGCCGAGGCCTTTGACTATTCCGGCCTGACCACCGAATTCTACGCCATCGGCGACTGCAACGGCGCAGGCAATCTGGAGGTCTGCAACCGCGAGGCATATTCCAGAGCAATGATCCTGTAAGCATTCTTTCTTCTTCCAAATCGCCCGCTGTCCCAAGGGATGGCGGGCGATTTTTTGCTATCATTTTTCGTGATTTCGGTAGCGAAAATTGCGCGGATAACCGGCAGTTATG
>CAJKSU010000071.1 GCA_905202605.1 uncultured Eubacteriales bacterium | reverse complement strand
CAGGAGGCCTATGATTATATCGTCATCATCTTCTGGGGCATTCCGGTAACGATCCTCTATAATACCCTCTCCGGCATTATCCGCTCCTTGGGTGATTCCAAAACGCCGCTGTATTTTCTGGTGTTCTCCAGTCTGCTGAATGTGGCGCTGGATCTGCTGCTGATCCTTGTGATCCCCATGGGGGTCGCGGGAGCGGCTTGGGCCACGGTAATTTCCCAGTTGGTTTCCGGACTTCTGTGCCTTGTCTTTATGGCAAAGCGGTTCCCGATCCTGCATTTAAGCAGGGATGACCTGAAGCTCCGGGGCAGCTATGCCGGGCGACTCTGCGCTATGGGCATTCCTATGGGACTGCAATACTCCATTACTGCCATTGGCTGTCTGATTCTTCAGGCGGCGGTGAATACCCTTGGGGCGGTGAGTATTGCAGCGATGACCGCAGGCGGCAAGGTGGGAAATCTCATGTGCTGTCCGCTGGACGCCATGGGCTCCACGATGGCAACCTATGGCGGTCAGAATTTGGGCGCAGGGCGACTGGATCGTATTCACAAGGGGCTGAAAAGCTGTCTGGCCATGGGCTGCATCTACTCCGTTTTGGCGTTTATCGTCCTGTGGTTCTTTGGACGGGAGCTTTCTATGCTGTTCCTCGATCAGGGGGAGACGGAGATTCTGGACGGCGCACGGGAATTTCTGGTGCTGAATTCGGCGTTTTACATTCCACTGGCCTTTGTGAATATCGTTCGGTTTATGATTCAGGGCATTGGCTTTTCCAAGCTGGCGCTGTTTGCAGGGGTATTTGAGATGATCGCCCGGAGTGCAGTGAGTCTGCTTCTGGTACCGGTGTTTGGCTATGTGGCGGTCTGTCTTGCCAGTCCGGCGGCATGGATTCTGGCGGATTGCTTCCTGATCCCTGCATATTTCTATGCCATGCGGACGCTGAAAAAGGCCATGCCCGATGCGGTGACGGCATAAAACGCTGCCACAGACAAAAGAGGATTTTCCGTAATATACAAAACACCCGGAGGAACTGCTTCCTCCGGGTAAATTTGTTACATGGGGCCGCCGCCCATTTGGGGAGGCATCCACATTTCGCTCTCTTCGTGAACGGTGATATTATTATCCTTAGCGAACTTCAGCATCTGCTTCTTTGCCTTGTCCCAAGAACCCTTCTCCTTGCTCTCCAGCGCTTCCTTGGTGATGGGCATACCGTCGGTACCGCCGCCGGGGCCTCCGGGGCCGCCTGCGCCGCCCTTGGTTTTAATGAGCATAACCTCAGAGGGGATCTTTTTAAACAGTTTTTTCTGCATGGTAGGCTGGAAGGTGATAGTGGTAATCTGATCGGCACGGATGTTCATAGTCATCGCCTGTTTGTCAGCCATGCGCAGCACGAACTCTGTTTTATCAAACAGGATATCCGCCTTTGGCATATAGATTCCTCCATTCATTTCACAAATATTCTCCGGCATCCCAGACAATCAGGTGGGGATGCCACTTCATACTAAGAATATATCATTTGATGAGGATTGTCAAACACCGCTTTGTGTGGTGTGGGTAGATTTGTTGCATTGTAACAACAGAAATCGGATGGAGATGTTAAAACTTTTTATCGCCGTCATAACTATCAGGAATGCCGCATAGCTTTTCCGCATTTCATTTTCTATATACTCCTCAGTATAATGAAAGCCATGAAGCAAATATTAGAAAGGAGCGTACCTAATGTCATTCCTGAAATTTAACACAGAGCAGCTGGTAGGCCGCTTTGAGGATCGCAGAGACGTAAAAAATCTGGCGGGCAAATATGTCATGAGTCTGCTGCTCAAAAAGGAGCCGACGATTCTGAAGGAGCTCTGGTCTGTCCGGGAGGATATCTCTCTGGGCGTCAACGGCGGCTATTACGCAGGCCGTCAGGCGCTGGAGGGGTATTATGCCTCCGTAGACGCCGCAACCCGCCAGAAGGCGCAGGTGGTAAAATCCGTTTTCCCGGAGGATCTTGGGGAGTATTCCGATGAAAAGCTGTATGGCCGCGGCCCTATGGAGATTCGTTCTCTGGATAATGCCATCATCGAGGTGGCAGATGACGGCGCAACCGCCAAGGGCTTTTTCTATGTATTCGGTCTGGTGACCGATATCACCACCCGCGGCCCCATCTCCAACTGGGTGCTGGGCAGCATCTGCTTTGACTTCATCCGGGAGAATGACCAGTGGAAGATCTGGCATGTCCTCTATCTGGAGGATGTAGACACCCCTGCCGGTAAGAAGTGGGGCAATCTGAACGCCATTGAGGAGTTCCCGGAGATGCCCGGCTTTGCGGCAATGAAGGACGTAAAGCTGGCACAGCCCAATGTTCCCATGAATCTGCGGGCGCTGTATACCGGCAGCCGTCCCTTTGCAAAGCTGCCCAAGGTGCCGGAGCCCTATGATACCTTTGAACACACCTTCAGCTATGGAGCGGAGAGTCAGGAGGCGCTGAGATGAGCAAGAAACGGGTTTATTCTGATGATGAGCGCGTCATCCGAATCTGGGACATTGAAACCGTAAAGGATCTGATGTCCCGCCGCCAGGTGATGCAGATGAACAACGAGCGCCGGGAGGAGCTGGAAACGCTCTGGGTCACTGAGCCCAAGTATACGGCAACCGCCTCCCTTGGCTCCAACTGGGGCTACTATGTGGGCATGGACGAGATCTCCCGCCACTATGTGGCCGAGTATACCGATACTCTCCAGAAGGCGCTGGATGAAAAGTGTGCGGCCAACGCTGCCATTGAGAACATCCGAGACAACTTTGGCTATGGCGACCTGATCGCCCACCATGTTTCCACCCCCTGCGTGGTGCTGGCGGATGACGGCAAGACGGCCAAGGGCGTATGGTACTCCCTGGGCGTGGAATGCACCGGCAATCCCGACGGCTCCTGTAAGGCCATGTGGTATCCGGAGCGGGTCTGCGCCGACTTTGTAAAGGAAACAAACGGCGAGTGGAAGATCTGGCATGTGCTGGTTTCCAATGACGTAACCTATGAGGCAGGCACCAATCTGGGGGATGTAGAGACGTTTACCGGCAAGCCCGGCCTTGCCCAGCAGCAGTTCGGCGATCCCACCATGCCCTATGTGGTGCATAACCCCGACTACGGCTGGTCCGATGCCTATCCTACGGTGCCGCCGGTGGCCTATGAAACCTATGACCCCGAACACAGCTTTGGCGCGGAGGGCCGTCCGCAGTGGCACAAGGGACATCCCAACTATAGAAAGGAGTATCAGGGCAAATGAAAACACATCTGACGCTTTCTCAGCGCATTCACAACGCTGAGGGTATGCAGGCGGCGGAGTATCTCCATGCCCGCCACACCTATCTCCATGCCACCTCCTACTGCAAAGAGGAATGGGGCGAGTTCTGGGATACCAGCGAGGAGGCATCCTGGGGTCATCTGTTCGGTGTCATGTGCGGCTTCGACGAGATTTGGTATAACAGCGTTTCCAACTACGATCCCGATGGCTTCCGGGGCTATATCAACCTGGTGAAGCAGCATCCTGAGATCTCCTGGTTTGACGCGCGCTCCATGCGCGAGATTTCCATGCACACTCTGGCAACGGATATCATTGAGGCTGCCGACGACGGCAAGACCGTCCGTGCTTCGTTCCTGACCCCCGGCGTGCTGGTGTTTGCGCTGAACGCCAACCATCATTACCGCGGCCTGACCCTGTGGGAGCGCTATGGTTCTGACTTTGTTTACGATGAGGATGCCGATGAGTGGCTGTATCTCCATGAACAGGTTTGCCCGGATATGGGTGGCCCCATGGATGTCTGCAACCCCGGCATGGATGCGTATAACAAGCTCATGGGCATCGGCGGCGGCCCCGGTGGTCCCGGACCCGGCCCTGGCCCCGGTGCTGGCGGTGCAGGTGGCCCTGGTGCTCCCGGCGGCGGTCCTGGTGGTCCCGGTGGCGGTCCTGGCGCAGGTGGTCCTCCCCAGGGACAGGGCGGTGCACCCGGTGCTGGTGGTCCTCCTCCTCAGGGTATGGGCGGAGCACCCGGTGCTGGCGGTCCTCCTCAGGGACAGGGCGAGAATGCCGGAGTGCCTGGTATGGTCGTGAAGGAGAAGGGCGCAACCCGCGGTGCAACCTCCGCAGGCGGTGCCAAGGGCGAGGTACACGTCAAGGTACCCGGCCCCATCCACTTCAACTATACGCCCATTATGCATGTGCAGAACACCGTACCGTGGCCGGAGCCTTACAAGACCATGGATCGGGAGCACACCTATCGGATTTACGAGACGCCCAAGGTGGATTGAGATGAAAAAGATACCGGTCAGGATTTCCTGGCCGGTATTTTTGCGCAAATGGATAATTATAATGAAGGATAGATACAGCGGTACCGTCTGCACGGAATCCCAGCGTATGCAGTCTGAAACGCTTCCACTTCAAAACCGCAGCACTCATAAAATGAGACCGCATCATCGTCTGTTTCGGCGTATAACTCGGGATAGCGCCCGGTTGTTACAGCATACTGGATTAGTCCCTTTCCGATATGTCTGTGTTGGTGGGTACGTTCCACTGCAATGCCTACGATCTCTGCGGTGTTTTGCGCTTTGGCTTGCAGGACAATGACACCAAGAAGGGCGGCATTCTCATAATAACCGTAGACTGTGGTGTCTTTGCTGTTCAGATAAGCGCGTGCGTGCTCTACAAACTTTTCATAAGTGGGCGCATACATGCACTGGGAATAGATTTTGTATACCTCTGGTGACAGAAAGCCTTGCCTGATATCATGGATCATGGGGTACCTCTTAAATAAGAGGGAAGCGGAACACCACCGCTCCCCTCTTTTTGCATTCGTTTAGATCTGATTTGCTGCACCAAAGGCGGTGGTCACGGCAAAGTGGACGTTGCCCACCCGGAAGCAGTCGCCAACGAAATCGGTACGGTCAGCTGCGCCATAGAGCGCCTGGCAGCCCTCGGTGTTGGGCTGTGCGCCGGTACACATAATCACGCAGTCGCAGTCGACGCGCTTTTCCTTGCCCTCGAAGTTCACGTAGTTGACGCCGGTGTCGTCGATGGACTGATACTTCTGGATACCCTTGACCCAGTAGAAGTTGTCCAGCTTCAGCCATGCGTCCTCCAGCATGGTGACATAGTGGGCATGGGGCGCATCGGAGGCCAGAGACCTCTGACGGCACAGGACGGTGACCTTATGGCCCTTTTCCGCCAGATCCATAGCGGTTTCCACGCCGGTTTCACTGCCGCCGATGACCACAATGTTGTGGGGCAGTTCGTCCTCGTGACCGAAGACGTCCATGCAGGTAAGCACCTTGGGGGATTCGGCGCCGGGGATATTGGCCTTGGTGAACACAGGGCCGATGGCGACGATCACATGGTCGTAGTGCTCCTGCGCCAGCATGTCTCTGGTGGCCTCGATGTTGAGCTTTACGTCAACGCCCTTCTTGTAGCACTGCCGTGCCAGAAAATCCTTGAAGTCCTGCAGGGGCCACTTGAAGGAGGCAAAGTCCGCATGGATCAGCTGACCGCCCAGCTGGGCTTCCTTCTCATACAGGGTGACCTGATGGCCGCGATCCCGAAGGGTGATGGCGGCGTACATACCGGCAGGGCCGCCGCCGACCACGGCAACCTTCTTCTCCTTCTCCACGGGAGCAATCATCCGGTCGATCTTATCCTCCAGCCCGATCAGCGGGTTCACGGAGCAGAAGGAGCGGAACTTATCGGTGTCGTTTGGCACGTGGCACTTGTTGCAGCGGACGCAGGGGGTGATGTCCTCGCCTCTGCCCTCATAGAGCTTCTTGCCGTATTCGCTGTCGCAGATCCAGCTGCGCGCCATGCAGACAAGGTCAGCCTGCTCATTGGCAATGACCGATTCGCACAGGTCGGCATCATGCAGTCCGGCGGTTGCGCCGATCAGCAGCTTTGCACCCCGGCGATGGCAATCCTGCGTAACGGCAGTGGTGACCGCCTCATTGGGCCAGCGGGTGGCACGGGTGGAGGTGAAGCCGGTGGGATGCTGAGGATCCTGAACGCCGTTGCGGATGGAGAGAATGTCGCAGTGACCCTCCAGCAGCCGTGCCAGCTCTACGGTGTCAGCGATGGTTGCGCCGCCCGGCTCGGTGCCGGAAATCAGGACCTCCAGCGGGAAGTCCTTGCCCAGCGTCTGCTTCATGGCATCCAAAAATTCAATCAGGAACCGGGTACGGTTCTCCACGGTGTCCACGCCGTATTCATCATGACGATGGTTGGTCAGCGGACTCCAGAACTGTGCGCCGGGGCCGCCGCGGTAGGCGTTATGGAAGGAGAACATCTGGAAGCCCAGCGCCTTCAGCTCCTTGGCGCTGGCGACGGCGGTGTCGATGTACTCATGCATCTGCGCCTTGGTAAAGGTGTCGGCAATGGAGGGACCGGGGTTGAGAATCTGGATGGGGGACTTCTTCACGGCAGGAACGGTTTCCTCAAAGGGACCGCCGAACATGTCGGGCATACCGCCGCCGGGGCCGCCTGCACCGGGGCCGCCGGGGCCACCGGGACCACCTGCACCGGGGCCGCCGGGGCCACCGGGACCACCTGCACCGGGGCCACCGGGACCGTCCTTCTTATCGCCCTCAGCCATCATCATGGCCTGCGGACCCATCCCCTGCTCCTCCGTACGGGTGAAGGTGGCGTTGGGGCCGGTGATGGGGATCGAGCCATAGTAGCGAATGGCGTCAATCATTTGACATAGATAGTTATGGGTCGAGGTGTTGTCGATGTCCATAATGGAGAAGTGCGCCGGAGTAAAGTCGATCCCGGCCTTGACGGGAGAACCGTGCTCCAGATGGTTGATGTATACACCGGCGGCACCGTTTTTGGCGCGGTTCGCCATCATGGTAATCCATTTTTCGGTGGGGTAAGGCTCGGTGCCCTGGACGAAATGGGGCGTTGCGGCGGTAGCCTCCATACGGTTCTTAAACAGGACGTTACCCACCTGAACCGGGGAGAGCAGATGAGAATAGCGAATGCTCACGTTTCATTTCCTCCTTCCCGGAAAATGTTCCGGGGTCATAATATATGTTTATTATATCGAACGATGGATGGCTTTGCAATCATCCACTTGGCTTTTCTCCTACAGCCTGTGCCATAAAACGAAAATATGAGCCATGTGGAAGCCAATGTCCTCTGGGCGCGATGTGTATGAAAAAGTTGAACGGCATGGAAACATTGGAACATTTTAAACGGTTCTGAAACGAATGGCTTTGACGGAAGCGGAGAAAAAAGGTGGGATGTCTTTGATAAATGGTAAGACCATAACGGAAAACCTGGTTATAAGTGGGTGTGTTAGCTCGTGGGGCTGACCATAATGACAGGCTTTGTGTTAATTGAGAAGCTTTCAGCCCGTGCATCTTCCGGCCTGAAAAGTGTACCACATTTGTACCACGTTTTAAAAAATATCCTGTGATATGTGTGACGCATATCACAGGATACGGACTGAACAGTCAGTATGGAATTTGTGCAATATAGCAGAAAACCGTGATTTCTCACTAAAGCAATGGAGCTGCTAGCCAGATTCGAACTGGCAACCTCATCCTTACCAATCCCCACGGTGAGGTTTCAACGAGTATACGCCTGGTACAAAGCAATACAATCTGGTATGCCGAAACCCATTGAAAATCCTGCACTTTTCGGTCAAACCTGTACAAACTGGAGCAAGCCAGTCAAGGGTGGAACAAGTCCTCAAATGGCAGCTCTGTACGCAGAATGTACGCAATTTTGCTGTGCAACCTTTTTATTATAGCTGCTGTCGAAAAGTGAAACGGTAGTCTTGACAAAAAACAGAAAAAAGTATATGATAAAAATGAATGATCATTCATAAAGCAAGTGAGGCAATTATGGCAATTTCTAAGACAGATATTATTGATGCAACTATCCGTTGCACTTCCCGAGTGGGGCTTCCTGCAGTGACCATGCACACCATTGGCAAGGAGGTCGGAATTCTTGCGCAGGGGCTATACAACCACTTTGACAGTAAGGATGCGATTCTCAAGGCCTGCTTTGATTCCTGCAGCCATCAGCTGGCTGCGCAGTTTGCCGGAGTTACGCTAGACCCGGAGGATGACCTGCAAACTGCCCTCAAGAAGCTCTGGATGCGGTACTTTCTGTTCTTTGTGAACCATCCGGGCGAGTGCTGCTTCTACCGGCAGTACCGGGAGCTTGCCGTGGCACCGCCGCCGAAGGAGGATGGGGAAAGCACTTTCCACAGCGACTCAGTGTTCCGGCACCTTTGGGACCTGATTGACGAGCTGGATGAAAAATACGACCTGTTTGCCTCAGTGCCCAAAAATATGATGGTCTACTATGTGCGGAATATCACGCCGTACCTGGCCCGGAGTTTCTCTGATGACATTATCCCTGACACGCCAGAGAATCGGGAGCATATGTGGAAGCTGGTTTCACAGGGGTTTTCAAATCTCTGGAACAAGTAAATTCTGCCCCAATACCATTTTTCGGTATTGGGGCACGCAAGGGCTATGTAATGAATGATCGTTCATAAATATCGGGATGGAGTGACCAACGCCGCTTCGCGCTACCCCCCTGTATGAATGAACGTTCACAAGCGGATTACACCCGTCCGAACAATAGTATTTGTTTTTCTATTAGTATGAATGAGTGTTCACAAACCGTAAAGTGGTGGCTAAAAGCCACTGCAAATATATATTTCAGGAGGAATATGCAATGAAAAGAACGGTAAGCATTCTGCTGCTTTTAGCCATGGTTTTCGCCCTCTTTGCGGGCTGCGGCGGAACGAGCAGCGCAGAAAGCACATCTGCTGTATCTGAGGTAGTCTCCGCAGAAACTGTAGAATCTGCAGCAGAACCCGAAGCACCGGCAGAAGAAACTGCCCCGGAGGCAGAAGCCTCTATGGAAGCCGCTCCCGAGGAGATCCTGGAGGAAACTCCTGTTCCCGAGGATGTTTACACCTTCCCACTGGACGAGACCCAGACATTAACCCTCTGGTGTACATCTCCCGGCGACGTCATCAATCTGCTCCCTGAGGCTGACTATGATCTGCTGCCTGCTCTGGCCTATGCCGAGTCCATCACCAATGTCCATCTGGATACCACCGCCATCCAGCCCAATGAAATGCAGACCCAGTTTTCTCTGATGATGGCCAGTGAAGACTATCTGGATCTGCTCCACAGCGCACCCTCTTTCTATCAGGGTGGTGGTACGGCTGCGGTAGATGATGAGGTCATTATCGATCTCAATCCCTATATTGAGGATGGTTATGCCCCCAACTACAGAGAAGCCATTCATATCTCCAAATCTCAGCTGGCTGACGTCCACACCGACGAAGGCTATATCACCACCTTCCTGACCATTTATGAGAACGGTCCCGACCCCGCCGGTGGCATGTGGATCCGTCAGGACTGGTTGGAAAAGCTGGGCAAGGACGTTCCCACCACCTATGATGAGCTCCACGAAGTTCTGACTCTCTTCAAGACTGAGTTTGGTGCCGTTGAGCCCTACTTTACCTACAGCTTTGGCGACAGCCACCTCTCTCAGGGTATGGGTGTCTCCACTGAGTTCCAGGATACCGAGACATATGATACCGACCTGTTTTCCAGGTTGAGGGCGAAGTCAAGTTTGCGCCTCTGGAGGACGAGTGGCTCACCGCCATGGAGATGATGGCACAGTGGCACGAGGAAGGCCTTTTCGGCCCCGACGTTGCTACCCACACCACTCCCAACATCATGGATTCCACCTTTGGTCAGTCCATCTGCACAGGGAAGAGCGGCGTGTTCCGTGCAGGTACCCGTATGGTAGAGATGGTCACCGGCAGTGGTGTTGACTACGATCCTGATTACAAGATCGTTGCTATGCCTGATCCCGTTGTAAACGAGGGCGATCCCTTCCACTACACCTGGTACACCAAGAACTATGCCACCTCCGGTGTCTGCATCTCGACCGCATGTGAGGATGTGCTGCTGGCGCTGGCCTATCTGGATTACTGGTATTCCCCCGAAGGCACCATCATCGCCCAGTTTGGCGAGGAAGGCGTTTCCTACAACATGGTAGACGGCGAGGCTGTCTGGTCCGACCTGATTCTCAATAACCCCGACGGTCTGCCGCTGATCACCGCTATGGGTCTGTATCAGATGCCCATCGGCTGCCGCAAGGCTGTTACCACCGACACCACCGGTTGGGCTCAGTCCACCAAGGACGCTCTTGAAATCTGGAGTGCCAACTGGGACGGTGCATACTCCATCTCCGACTGCATCACCCTGACCTCCGAGGAGGCTGAAACCTTTGCTTCCACATTCAGTGAGATCTCTACCTACTATGTTGAAATGGTAGCAAAGTACATCACCGGTGCCGAGTCCCTTGACACTGTGGAAGCTTTCCGCGAAACCCTGATCGACATGGGCGTTGAGGACTGCATCGAAGTGATGCAGGGTGCTGTAGATCGCTACAACGCTCGTTGATCCCCATGTGGGCATACTGTTAAATCAGTATGCCCACATATAAGAAAGAAGGACCAAAATATGAATGCTCAAACGATGAAATGCGATGTTCTGGTAATTGGCGGCGGCATTGCGGCCTGCTTTGCCGCCGTGAAGGCCCAGGAGGCCGGAGCCAGCGTCATCATGGTGGACAAGGGCTATGTGGGCCGCTCGGGTCAGAGCCCCTACGCCGACGGCTTCCTGATTTTCAACCCCGAATGGGGCCATAATCTGGAGGCCTCCATGGCGGAGATCAACCGCCACAGCGAATACCTCAACGACCAGTACTGGACCCGGCGGTGCCTCCTGGACAGCTGGGATAGGTATCAGGATCTGCTGGACTGGGGCTGCACCTTTAAGGAGAACCCCGACGGCAGTCTGGCTGTCCGGCAGGAAGGGAAGCTCCCTGCCGGCGCCCAGTTTGACAAATCCGCCGGCGCCTACGGCCAGGTCCTGCGGAAAAAGGCCCTGTCTGTGGGCGTGGAGATCGTGGATCAGGTGATGATCGTGGACTTTCTGAAGGAGAATGGTCGCATTGTGGGTGCCATAGGCCTGCCCAACGATAACTGCGACCTGATTACCTTCATCTCCAAGACCACCATCTCCTGCGTGGGGGCCTGCGGCTACAAGCCCACGGGCTATCCGCCCCTGATGCAGCTGACCTGCGACGGCGAGGCCATGGCCTACCGGGCTGGGGCAGAGATTCTGGGCAAGGAGTTTGTGGACGCCCACTACAGCAAGGACGGTATGCCGGACCCCGTGGGCCAGCGGACCGCCGGAGATCCCCCACCCGTGGTGGGTCCCGGCCCCGGCGACCCCGGCAGCGGCCCCAAGGACGACGGCGGGCCCAAGCGCCGGGTCAATGCGGCAGGGGAGGTGATCTCTGACCGGCCCGACAGCGTGTCCGGGTATATGTTCACCTACCTGCAATCGGAGTTCGCCGTCCACGCGGGCCAGGGCCCCATCTACAGCCGGGGAACCAAGTCCTTCGGCGGCGCGGCACTGGGCATGAGCCTCCGGAAGGCCGACGGCCTGTTCCCCGCGGATCGGGAGTGCCGCTCCAGCTTGCCGGGGCTGTTCGCCGCAGGAGACGCTCTGGGCAATATGCAGAACGGGGCGGCCTACTCCACCGGCGGCGGCTCCATTGAGGGCGGCTCTGTGACAGGCACCATCGCCGGACAGGCCGCAGCAAAAGAAGCTGCTGCTATGGAGATGCCTCTGGTATCCCAGGCGGAGCTTCAGCGCGCCAGGGATTATGTGCTGGATCCCTTGAAACGCAAAAGCGGCTTCGGCCCCCGGTGGGCCATGGAACTGCTGCGGAATTACATGATGCCCTACTTCGTCTACTTCATCAAGAAGGCCGACCGGCTCCGGGCCACCCTGACCCTCATTACCTTCCTTGAGGAGCACATTTCCCCCATGCTCTTTGCCACGGACGCCCACGAGCTGCGGCTGGCTCATGAGGCCAAGAACATGATCCTCAGCGCCGAGATGCGGCTGCGCTCCGGCCTGTTCCGCACCGAGAGCCGGGGCAATCACTACCGGGAGGACTATCCGAACCGGGACGACGAGAACTGGTTCTGCTGGACGAAGATCAAAAACGTGGACGGAGAGATGGTGCTGGAGAAGGCACCTCTGCCGGAGGAATATCGGCCCGATCCGTCCCTCAGCTACCGGGAGAAATATCCCTTCCCCTTCCCCGGCGAAAAGGAGGCGTGACAGATGGCTGTAAAGCGAATCGACCCGGAAAAGTGCATCGGCTGCAAGACATGCGTGAAAAGCTGTCCTGCCGACGTGTTCCGTTACGACCCAGAGGCGAAAAAAGCGGTGGTTCAGTACCCCAGGACTGCCAGCTCTGCCTCTGGTGCGTGACGGAATGCCCCAGGGATGCCATCCTGCTGACCCAGGACAAGGCCCCCGGCTTCCTGACCTGCTGGGGATAAATACAAATGCGTCTCCGAAGGAGATGTAAATAAAACTAAGGAGAATTGTTATGAAAAGCCAATGACCATCCTGTTGGTGGCTGCCCTGCTGCTGTTTCTGCTGGGCATGCTGCTGTGTACGCTGGTGGAGCTGATCGGC